>NZ_JBHXKE010000006.1:0-81698 GCF_042722765.1 Kitasatospora sp. NPDC058406 | reverse complement strand
CCGCCCGGATCGGGCGGTCACGGCGACACGACCGCCGGCGGGCGGCGGGGCCACCTGCGGGCGCTTCGGGGCCGCCCTCGTGCCGGGGGTCCGGTCGCCCGCGGGGGTCCGGTCACGGCCCTCCGGGGCGACCGGTGCTCAGGGCCGGTACCCCCGGGTGGCGAGGGCCAGGACCTCGCCGAGGAGCTCCGGACCGTCCGCGCTCCCGACGTGGGCGGGATGCGCCTCGACCAGCGCCGACACCGGCCGCCGTCCGCCGCCCCGCACGGGGGCCACCCGGACCGCCCAGATCGCGAACCCGGTCCGGGCACGGTGCAGGTGGAGCACCCCCTCGGAGGTGTAGGACTCCCACGGCTGCTCCGTCCCGCGCGGGCGCAGGCCCCGCCTGATCCGCTGCCACTCGTCCTCGCTCCAGACCACGTCCGGGACGGGACACGGGCGCGGCAGCCGCAGCGGCTTCGGGGAACCGTGCTCCGGCGCGTTCGCCACACCGCCCGGCTCGACGAAGGCCCAGGCGGGCAGCGGTTCGCGGGCCGCCGTCCAGGCGGCGGGGATGCCGCCCGCCCCGGTACGGGCCGCGACCACACCGCCGGTGATCGCGGCCACGGTGTCCATGTCCCCGCCGGCGCTCACGGCCTCCCAGAGCGCCCCGCGGTAGTCGGTGAGCCTGCGGGCCGCGCACCAGAGCGCGTACGGGACGGTGTCGGCGGCGCTGACCCGGCTGCCGTTGCCGAGCACCTTCGCCACGGCCCCGAGGTCACGTTCGTCCAGCAGCGCGACCGCCTCGGTCAGGCCGTCCCGCACGGCTCCGAACGGCGTGAGGTCCCGCACCGACTCCAGGAAGCCCCTCGCGGTCACGGGCTCCGCGCGGGCCCGTACCGCGAAGGCCGCGGCCACCGCCACGGCGATCGCGCCGTCCACGGCCTGCGGGTGGGTGTGGGTGATCGCCGCGCTGTCGGCGGCCGGCTCGACCGCCGCCCCCGGGTCGTCGGCGTACGCCGCCCCCAGCGGGGCGACCCGCATCGCGGCGCCGTTGCCGTACGAGCCCTGGCCGTCGAAGAGTTCGGCGGCCAGTACCTTGGCGTCACCGCCCTCGCGGACCAGCCGGAGCAGCCGGTTGGCGGCCGGGCCGTAGCCGCGGTCGAAGTCGTGGCGCCGGGCGAAGCCGTGGGTGAGGTCGAAGGTGTCGACGGCCCCGCGCTCGGTGTGCGCGGCGTACACCGAACAGGCCATCTCGGTGTCGTCGGTCCACGGCCAGGGGCCGGGCGGGGCGGTGCGGGCGGCCAGGTGGGCCCTGGCCGTGGCGGGAACGAAGAACTGCGCGCCGAAGGCGTCGCCGACCGAGAGGCCGTCGAGCGCGTCGAGCGCGGGGCCGGCGTGAGGAGCCGTCATCGGGCCCCAGCCCACCCGTCCGACCGGTCCTGCGTCAACCCCGCATGACCCATGACTCCCCGCACGGGCGACGTTTCGCATACCGCCGACCCGGGCGGGAAGCACCCCGGGCATGACCCGCGCCATCGGACTCGTCGACCCGCTGCTGCTGCTCGGCGCCGACCAACAGCACATCGTCACCCGTGCACAACTGCACGGGCTCGGCGTCCCGTCCGGCACCATCGCCCACCGCCTGCGGCCGGGCGGACCGTGGCAACAGGTGCTTCCCCGGGTGATCTGCCTGCAGACCGGACGGCTGACGTCCCATCAACGACTGCGCGCGGCACTCGCGTACGCGACGCCCAAGGGCCGGGCGGACGGGCCCGCCGGAGACGTGCTGCTGACCGGCACGGCCGTCCTGGCCGACGCGGGGCTGCCGTCGGCCGGGCACCCGGCCGACCTGACCTCGGTGGACGTCCTGATCCCGGGCCCACGACGGGTCTCCGACCGGGGGTTCGTGCGGATCCACCGTGCGGCCGGAGCGATGCCGGGCGGGTACGAGCGCGACGACGGGCTCCGGAGCACGACGGTCGCCCGGGCGCTGGCCGACCTCGCACCCCGGGAGAGCGGACGGCGCCGGTTCCGGGCGCTCTGCGCCGAGGCCGTCCAGCGGCGGCACTGCGAACTCGGCGAGCTGCTGGACCAGTTGATGGCCCGGCCGGACGCGCTCGACCTGACCGGGCTGGCCGGGGTGGTGGAGGAACTGGCCGCCGGGGTCCGCTCGGTGGTCGAGGGCGAGGCCCGGGACGCGGTGCGCGGCTCCGGGCTCCCGGAACCGCTCTGGAACCCGGTCCTCCTGCTGGACGGGCGGTTCCTGGCCGTGCCCGACGCCTACTGGCCGCAGGCCTGCGTCGCGCTGGAGATCGACTCCCGGGCCTGGCACCTGCGCCCGGCCGACCACGAGCGGAGCCTGACCCGGGCCAACCGGCTCACCGTGGCCGGCCTGCCGGTGGTCCGCACGACCCCGCTCCAGCTGCGGCGCGACCCGGCGCCCGTGCTGCGGGAGCTGGCCGTGCTGCTCGCCGGGGGACCGCACGGCCCTCAGGCCCGGATCACCTGGCGGCGGGCCCGGTGATCCCGGCGCGGCCGGCCCCACGGGCTGCGCGGAGACGCGGAGATGCGAAGACGCGGAGACGCCCGGCGGCGGCCGACGGCGTACGCAGGGACGGGCAGGGGGCGGCGGGTCAGGAGACGGCAGGCGTGACGTCGGTGGGCGCGGCGTCGGTGGGCGGGGGGACGGTGTCGGCGGGGGCGGTCGCCGTGGTGGCGGCAGTGGCGGCGCCGGCGGCCTCGGCGGCGGCCACCAGGCGCTGGAGTTCCGCGAGGTGCTCGGTGAGGGCCCGCCGACCGGCCCTGGTCGCGACGAGCCAGGTGCGCGGACGCCTGCCGACCGCGCCCTTCCTGACCTTGAGGTAGCCGGCCTGCTCCAACGCGGTCGCGGCCTTGCTGAGCACCGAGTCGGAGACCTCGCAGTGGTCGCGGACGGTGCCGAACTCGGCCTCCGCGCAGGCGCTGAGGAAGGCCAGCACGGTGAGCCTGGTCGGGTGCTGGAGCAGCGGATCGAACGGGGCCGCCATCAGTGGGCCGCCGCGTCGCGCCGGATCCGCTCCGCCAGCCACCCGGTGACCGCCCAGAACGCCGCACCGGCCGCGAGACCGGCGGCCGCACCTATCCAGCGCACACCGCCACCGGCCAGCAGGACCAGGCCCGAGGCGGCCCCGGCCGCGGCGAACACCCCGAGGACGGCCAGCACGATCAGGCCGCCGTAACCGGGAGCCGGCCGGTGCACGATGCCCGCCTCGCGCATCGCGATCCGGGCGAGCGCACCGGTCAGGGCGGCGAAGACCACGCCGAACACGCCGCTCAGCCAGGAGACCCCGGCCCCGATCGCCTGACCGACGCCGGTCCCGTAGACGGTGAACGCCACCGCGAAGGCCGGGCCGTACCAGCCGGGGAGCCGGCCGGAGGCCTGGGCGGCCGCCTTGGCGCGGTCGGCGAGGCGCAGCGCCTCGGCTGCGGGAAGCGCGGGTCGGACGGGCTCGGAGCTGCTCATGGGATCCCCCTGCGGTGCGGCCCTCCGGGAGAGCGCCGTGATGCTCTCACTATGGCATCTACTTTCCGAGCTGGAAAGTACTTTCGCTGGTGGACCGCTCGGCACTGCCCGTCGGCGGCCGGACCGGTCGGCGGCCGGACCGCCGGTGGCGGCACCGTCAGCAGCGGACGTCGATCTCCTGGAAGGTCGCGTAGTGGTCGGCGGTCCAGAACTGCTCGCCGGACTCGCCGGTGACCACGCGACGGGCGCCACGGTCGGCGGAGCCGGGGGTGACGACGGTGAACTCGTGGTAGTAGCCGGAGGTCTTGCGGGGCAGGCGGCTTTCACGGTTCTCGAAGACGATGCCGTCCGAGCGGTACGGGTACGGGCCGCCCTTGGCGATCAGGCCGAGCGTGTCACGGGCCTGGACCGGCAGCCCGGTGCGGCAGACGTCGGCCATCGCCGGGTCGGTCGGCACCCAGGTGCCGGCGGGCGCGGGCGTGCCCGGGGCGGACGCGGTGCCCGCGGGCGGGGACGGCTTCGGTGCGGTGGACCTCGGTGCGGTGGGCCTGGGCCCGGTGGACTTCGGCGTCGCCGGACCGGTCGAGGACGTCGCGGAGGCCTCGGGCGTGCTGTCGCCGGCGTCGTCCGACAGGACGTACCCGACTGCGGCGGCGAGCACGCAGAGCAGCACGGCCAGGGCGGTGAACAGGCGGTTTCTGCTGGTCATGGGCCCAGCTTGGCAGCCACCCGGGCCCGGACCGGGCAACCTCGCGCGTGGCCGCCGACACACCCGCCGGCACCGCTGTTCCGAGGAGGGCTGCGGGGTGAGGGGGTGGCGGGCCCGCCGGCCCGCCCGACCCGCCCGGCCCGGCGGTCGTCCGCTCGCGGTCCGGCCGTGGTGGCCCGGCCGAGCCCGGCCGAGGCCCGGCCGTGGAAAGAGCAGCGGCCGGGACGGGGACGGACGCCGTTGTCCGTTCCCGCCCCGGCCGCCTCACGTACGCCGGTTCTCCTGCGCCGAGCTCCGGTGTACGCCCCTCCCGGGTGGAGGGGATACGGTCAGCGATTCGACCGTGCCGAGGGGCTCAGAGCCCTCAGCGCGAGTCGCTGCCCGCAGTCTCGATGGCGGCGCGGCCTGCCTCCAGACGCGCCACCGGGATCCGGAAGGGGGAGCAGGAGACGTAGTCCAGCCCCACCTCGTGGAAGAAGTGCACCGACTCCGGGTCGCCGCCGTGCTCGCCGCAGACGCCGAGCTTGAGGTCGGGGCGGGTGGCCCGGCCGGCCTCGACGGCGTGCTTGACCAGCGCGCCGACGCCGTCGCGGTCGATGGTCTCGAACGGGGAGACCCCGAAGATGCCCTTCTCCAGGTAGGCCGTGAAGAAGGAGGCCTCGACGTCGTCGCGGGAGAAGCCCCAAACCGTCTGGGTGAGGTCGTTGGTGCCGAAGGAGAAGAACTCGGCGGCCTCGGCGATCTGGCCGGCCGTCACGGCGGCGCGCGGCAGCTCGATCATGGTGCCCAGCTTGATGTCCAGCTGGACGCCGGTGGACTGGGCGACCTCGGCGAGGACGCGCTCGCACTCGTCGCGGACCAGCTCCAGCTCCTGGACGGTGCCGACCAGCGGGATCATCACCTCGGGGCGCGGGTCCCCGCCGGCCAGCTTCCGCTCGGCCGCGGCCTCGGCGATGGCGCGGACCTGCATGCCGAACAGACCGGGGATGACCAGGCCGAGGCGGACGCCGCGCAGACCGAGCATCGGGTTCTGCTCGTGCAGCTTGTGCACTGCCTGGAGCAGGCGCAGGTCGTTCTCGTTCGGGTCCTTGCGGGCCTCGGCGAGGGCGACGCGCACCGACAGCTCGGTGATGTCAGGCAGGAACTCGTGCAGCGGCGGGTCGAGCAGCCGGACGGTGACGGGCAGGCCGTCCATCGCCTGGAAGAGCTCCAGGAAGTCGCCCTTCTGCAGCGGCAGCAGGGTGGAGAGCGCGGTCTCGCGGTCCTTGTCGTTGTCCGCGAGGATCAGGTGCTCGACCTCCTTGCGGCGCTCCTCCCCGAGGAACATGTGCTCGGTGCGGCAGAGGCCGATGCCCTGGGCGCCGTACCGGCGGGCGCGCCCGCTGTCCTCGGCGTTGTCCGCGTTGGCACGCACGGCGAGCCGGCGACGGCCGTCGGCGTGCGACATCAGCCGGTGCACGGCCTGGACCAGACCGCCCTGGACGTCGGCGCCCGCGTGCAGGGTGCCCTCGAAGTACTCCACCACCGGGGAGGGGAGCACGGGTACCTCGCCGAGGTAGACCTTGCCGGTCGCGCCGTCGATCGAGACGACGTCGCCCTCCTCCAGCACCAGGCCGTCGGCGGTGGTCATCCGGCGGCGCTTGGTGTCGACCTCCAGCTCCTCGGCCCCGCAGACACAGGTCTTGCCCATGCCGCGGGCGACCACGGCGGCGTGCGAGGTCTTGCCGCCGCGCGAGGTGAGGATGCCCTCGGCGGCGATCATGCCGTCCAGGTCGTCCGGGTTGGTCTCGCGGCGGACGAGGATGACCTTCTCGCCGGAGCGGGACCACTTCACCGCGGTGTAGGAGTCGAAGACGATCTTGCCGATCGCGGCGCCGGGCGAGGCGGCGAGGCCCCAGGCGATCTGCTTGGACGTGGAGTCGGGTGCGAAGCGCGGGAACATCAGCTGCGAGAGCTGGCCGCCGGTGACCCGCATCAGGGCCTCGTCCAGGTCGATCAGGCCCTGGTCGACCAGCTGGACGGCGATCCGGAACGCGGCGGCGGCGGTGCGCTTGCCGACCCGGGTCTGCAGCATCCAGAGCTTGCCGCGCTCGATGGTGAACTCGATGTCGCAGAGGTCGAGGTAGTGGTTCTCGAGCTTCTGCATGATCGCCATGAGCTCGTCGTACGACTTCTTGTCGAGCTTCTCCAGCTCGGCCAGCGGCAGGGTGTTGCGGATGCCGGCGACGACGTCCTCGCCCTGCGCGTTGGAGAGGTAGTCGCCGTAGACGCCCTGGGTGCCGGTGGAGGGGTCACGGGTGAAGGCGACACCGGTGCCGGAGTCCTCGCCGAGGTTGCCGAAGACCATGCTGCAGACGTTGACCGCGGTGCCCAGGTCGTTCGGGATGCGCTCCTGGCGGCGGTAGAGGCGCGCCCGGTCGCCGTTCCAGGAGTGGAAGACGGCGTGGATCGCGAGGTCCATCTGCTCGCGCGGGTCCTGCGGGAAGGCCCGGCCGGTCTCGCGCTCGACGATCGCCTTGAACACCTCGACGAGCTGCCGGAGGTCGGCGCCGTCCAGGTCGAGGTCGTTGGTGGTGCCCTTCGCGTGCTTGGCCTCGTCCAGGGCCTCCTCGAACAGCTCGCCGTCGACGCCCAGCACGGTCTTGCCGAACATCTGGACCAGGCGACGGTAGGAGTCCCAGGCGAACCGCTCGTTGCCGGACTGCGCGACCAGGCCGACCACGGAGGCGTCGGAGAGGCCGATGTTCAGGACCGTGTCCATCATGCCGGGCATGGAGAACTTGGCGCCCGAGCGGACCGAGACGAGCAGCGGGTCGTCGGCCTGGCCGAGCTTCTTGCCCATCTCCTGCTCAAGGGCGTCCAGGTGGGCGCCGATCTCCTCGTGGAGGGAGGCGGGCTCACTGCCGGTCTCCAGGAAGACCTTGCAGGCCTCGGTGGTGATGGTGAACCCCGGAGGGACGGGGAGCCCCAGGTTGGTCATCTCGGCCAGGTTCGCGCCCTTGCCGCCGAGAAGGTCCTTGAGGTCCTTGTTTCCTTCAGTGAAGGAGTAAACAAACTTCTGCTGGGACGACACGGGTCGGTCTCCTCGCACACGGTTGCCCTGACGCCGGAGAACATACCCATTTCGAAGGCACTTCTGCGCCGCCAATAGGCCGTACGAGGCTGGTACCCAGGGGTAACCCGATAGATCGAATGCACCTAAAGGCGTTCACCTCTGTTGGCGAAATCGTCCGGATGACGCGAGCTAGTGTTCAAGTCTTGAACGCTACGAAACAGGAAGATCACACAGGCGGGACGCAGGGTAGCGGTCGGCCGTGCAAGCTGACGCCTCGGCTTGATTTCCTGCACCCTGAGCGCGCGATCCGCCGCCACCCCCTTCGGGAAGCGATTCGCCGGCGACTTGTTCATTTCGTCCTGTCGGCCGCCTTCTACCGGCACCGTATGTGGCAAGCGTCACCAGCGCATCTCACCGCTTGAGCGTAGACCGGATCCGCCGATCGTCGCACTCCGTCCAGAAACGTGCTCTCTCCGTGATGTTCGGTTGCCAAAAGGGAGCCCTCTTGGCCAGATTGGCCAAGAGGGCTGGGACAGGGTGGCGAGAGGCCTTCGAGGGGCCATTTCGCCGCTATGGACAGATCATCCGCCAGATGTGTCCGATTCGGCGTCTGCACCCGGGCGGGCGCAGTCATACGGATCGTCCAACCATCCCTCGGGCAGAACCACCCGGTTGTTGCCGCTCGTCCGTCCGCGGGGGCCGTCGGCACCGGCCGGCCAGGCCTGCGACTGCTCCACCAGGGCGAGGGTTTCGGCCAGTTCGGCCAGGGAGGAGGAATTGGCGAGCTTCACGCGAAGCTCCGAACCGACCGAGAAGCCCTTGGTGTACCAGGCGACGTGCTTGCGGAAGTCGATCACACCGCGGGCCTCGTCGCCCAGCCACTCACCGAGCAGCTGCGCGTGGCGGACCATCGCCCGCGCCACGTCGGCGAAGGTCGGACGGGCGTAGTCCACCTCGCCCTCGAAGATCGACACCAGGTCCCGGAACAGCCACGGACGGCCCAGGCAACCGCGCCCGACCACCACACCGTCGCAACCGGTCTCGCGCATCATCCGCAGCGCGTCGTCCGCCGACCAGATGTCCCCGTTGCCGAGCACCGGGACGTCCGCCGGAACGGCCTCGCGCAGTCGGGCGATCGCCGACCAGTCCGCGGTGCCGCCGTAGTGCTGGGCGGCGGTGCGCCCGTGCAGGGCGATCGCCGACACGCCCTCCTCCGCGCCGATCCGCCCGGCGTCGAGGAAGGTGAGGTGGTCGTCGTCAATGCCCTTGCGCATCTTCATGGTCACCGGGAGGTCGCCGGCGTTGGCCACGGCCTCACGGAGGATCTCGCGCAACAGGTTGCGCTTGTACGGCAGCGCCGAGCCGCCGCCCTTGCGGGTCACCTTGGGGACGGGGCAGCCGAAGTTCAGGTCGATGTGGTCGGCCAGGCCCTCGTCGGCGATCATCCGCGCCGCCTTGCCGACGGTCACCGGGTCCACGCCGTACAGCTGGATCGAGCGGGGCTTCTCGCTCGGGTCGAACTTGATCAGCTGCATGGTCTTGGCGTTGCGCTCAACCAGAGCCCGCGTGGTGATCATCTCGGAGACGTACAGCCCCTTGCCGCCGCTCTGCTCACGGCAGAGGGTGCGGAACGGCGCGTTGGTGATGCCGGCCATCGGCGCCAGCACGACGGGCGGCCAGACCTGCATCGGACCGATGTTCAGCGGCGCGAACTCGGTGCTGGTCGCGGTGGGTGCGGGCGTGACTGTCATGCGCGGCTGACCTCGGGGAAGGGGGTTCGGGACTCTTCATTGTCCCCCACCCGGCGGACGGGACCGGGACTAGGCCGCCGCGGGGCCCGACGGCCGGCGGACGGCGGCGTTGGCGGAGCCCCCGTGGCCGGGCCGCGGACCGCAGGCCGCGAGACACGGGCCGCGGGGGCACGAGCTGCGGGGGCACGGGCCGGGTCAGCCGCCCGACGCGCCGGGAGAGGAGAGGACCGTCACCGAACCGGAGGTCACCGAGACACGGACCTGGTTGGTGCTGGACTGGTCGGCCAGCAGCGGGTCGATGTGGCGGCTCCCCGAGACGGTGCCCCCGTTGAAGCGGTAGACCGAACCGCGCGGCAGGCCCAGGGTCACCGACCCCGACGTGGCGCCGATGTCCACGGTCCGCGGCGCCTGGGCGAAGGAGAGGTCGACCGAGCCCGAGGTCGCCCTCACCTCCACCGCGGCGGAGGTGAGACCGGCGCCCTTCACCGCACCGGAGGTGGTGCCGGCGACCACCGGGCCGGAGAGGTCGGCCAGCAGGATCGACCCCGAGGTGGAATCCAGCCGGACCTCCCCCGTCACCCCCCGCACGGACAGGCTGCCGGAGGATCCCGTGCCCTCCACCGAGACACCGACCGGCACCTCCAGCTCGATCTCCGCGCCGCAGCCGAGCTTCGCCACCGGCATCACCTGGCTGCAGCGCATCTCCACCCTGAGGTCGCCGCGGTCGAAGAGCACCGAGATGACGGGCGGTCTGATCATCCAGTCCAGCTCCTGGCGGACCACCACCTCGCCCTCCCGCCCCGGACTGATCCGGACCGTCGCCGAACCGGTGTCCAGCACCACCTTGCTCACCGCCACCGGGTAGGACTTCTCCGACTCCGTCCGCTGCTGCACCGCCATCGCCCAGGTCTGTACCGCGCCGATGACCAGCGTCACGGCCAGAGCCAGGACGCCGAGCACCCGCCACATCCGGTGCACCCGCCTCCCGGTGCCGTTCCCCGTCCCCTTCTCCCTTGGCTCGCGCTGCTCGTGCTGCTCGTGCTGCTCGTGCAGCTCGTGCAGCTCGTGCTGCTCTCGTTGCTCCTGGTCGCGCCGCCTTCCCACCATGGACTACCCGACCTCCAGGAACCGCAGCACCGCCAGCACCCGGCGGTGGCTGTCGTCGGCCGGCGGCAGGTCGAGCTTGGCGAAGATCGAGTTGATGTGCTTGGCCACCGCGCTGTCGCTGACCACAAGAGCGGCAGCGATCGCGGTGTTCGACCGGCCCTCCGCCATCAGGCCCAGCACGTCCCGCTCCCGCGGGGTCAGCCGCTCCAGCGGATCGCGGTGACGGCGGACCAGCAGCTGGGCGACCACCTCCGGGTCGAGCGCGGTACCGCCGTCGGCGACCCGCTGCAGCGCGTCCACGAAGTCGTCCACGTTGGCCACCCGCTGTTTGAGCAGGTATCCGACCCCGCTGGTGTTGGTGGCCAGCAGATCGGCGGCGTACCGCTCCTCCACGAACTGGGAGAGCAGCAGCACCGCCACCTCCGGCCACTGCCGGCGGATCAGCAGTGCGGCCCGGACGCCCTCGTCGCTGTAGCCCGGCGGCATCCGTACGTCCGCCACCACCACCCCCGGGCGGTGCTCCTCCACCGCGGCGAGCAGTGCCTCGGCGTCCCCGACCGCGGCGACCACCTCGAAGCCCACCGCCTCCAGCACCTTGACGAGGCCGACCCTGAGCAGGACCGAGTCCTCGGCGATCACAGCACGCACGGCAACTCCACGGAGATGGTGGTCGGGCCCCCGAGGGGGCTGAGAACGGAAAGGGTGCCGTCGACCGAGGCGGTGCGCTTGCGCAGACCGGTCAGCCCGGTGCCCCGCGAGGCGTCCGCCCCGCCGACGCCGTCGTCGCTGACGACCAACCGCAGCCGACCGCCGGCCGTCCGCACCGAGAGCTGCACCCGGGAGGCCTTGGCGTGCTTGGCGACGTTGGTCAGCGCCTCGGAGACGGTGAAGTAGGCGACCGCCTCGACGGTCGGCGCTATGTACTCGGCCAGGTCGACGTCCACCCGCACCGGGAGCGGGGCGCGGGCCGCGATACCGGAGAGTGCCGCGTCCAGGCCGCGGTCCTCCAGGACCGCCGGGTGCAGGCCGCGGACGAGGTCGCGCAACTCGTCGATGGCCGCCTGGGCCTCCTCGTGCGCCTCGACGATCACCTGCATGGCCTCGGGCGGGACGTCCTTGAGCGTGCGCCGGGCCAGGCCCAGGTTCATCGCGAGCGAGGTGAGGCGCTGCTGGGTGCCGTCGTGCAGGTCGCGCTCGATCCGGCGGCGTTCCGCGTCGACGGCGTCCACCAGGCCGGCCCGGCTCTCGACCACCTCCTCGATCCGGTGCTCCAGTGCCTCCGCCCGACCCGGCCCGAGCAACCGCACCGCCGCGACCTTCTCCAGCCGGGCCAGCAGGGCCACCGCCCAGGGCAGCACGGCGAGGATCACGAGACCGCCCACGGTGAGCGGGACGTCCAGCTGGAACCACTTCTGCCGGACCGGGGTGGAGTGCGGCATCAGCCAGGCCCAGCCGAACACGGTGCTCGCCACCAGGGCCGCGCCCCAGGCGTACACGGCCCCCATCGCACCGACGGCGAGCAGGGGGCCGGCCACCAGGTGGTAGCCGACCTGCCGCCAGCTGACCCCGGTGCGCAGCCTCGTCAGGAGGCCGGACGGGACGCCGACCGGCCGCAGCAGCGGGCGCACCTCCACGCCGCGCAGCACCCGCAGTCGGCTGCGCTGGGCGGTCGTCAGCGGGCGCAGGCAGAGCAGGACCAGACCCAGGAGGAGGAAGGTCAGTTTCGGTGTCACGGCGGCGGTCAGGACCGGGAGGGCCGGCGGGATGCCGGAGGCGATGAAGAGGGTGTCACGCCGGGCGGCGGCCGACCACGGGGGCCGGGCGGCGCCCCTGGCGAGCGCACGGCGCAGCGTCGTGGAGGGCATGGCCGACAGCCTAGGGCGGCATGATCGTCACCCACCATGAAGGGGGCTGCCGAGAAAGGGTGTACCTGGGTACACCCTCGATTCGGTTCGGCGCACTACCGACAGCGACGCCCGCCGACGCCACGCTTGTCGGTATGACGAGCCTCGCACCGCACTCCGCCCACCCGCCACACGGGTACCCCGTCTGCTGCCCGGCCCATTCCGCCGCGGCCGCCGTCGCCGAGGGGCGGCTGCCGGTCGGGCCGACCGGTGACCTGCCGGGCGTGCCCGTCGGCCCGGCCGGGCCGTGGTCGGTGCGCAGCGTGCGGGCGGGCCGGAGCCGTGGCCGGACGGCCCTGGAGGTCTACGAGTACGGCGAGTTGGTGGACGTGCTCGTCGCGTCCCGGCTCGGCGCCGGGCTGCTGCGCGGCGCCCGGTGCTGGACGGTCCCCGGGCCGGGCGGCCGTGGCGGCGCCGGGCGGTTCGCGGGCAGCGGCAGGCGCCGGGTCCGGCACGGGCTGGCCTGGGGGCGGCTGCCGCGCGGCGGCGCGGCGCCGTCCGTCGGGTTCACCGCCGCCCCGGCCGCCGGGCGACTGCTGCGCCGGCCGGGGCGGTCGGCCCCGGTCGTCGAGGTGGCCGAGGTGGTCACGGTGGCCGGACAGTTGTGGCTGGCCTGGGCCGAGGGGGTGTTCGGCGGCGTGCTCGTCGAGACGGCGGACGGCGCCGCGTCCGAACGACGGCCACTGGAGCGGGTCCGCCACCGGGCCGGGGCGGACGCCCTCGCCGAGTGCGGAGGTGCCGGATGAGCGCCGTCCTCCCCGTCCGGCCGGGAGGTCTGCCCCGGTGGTCCCTCCACCTCGCCGTCGGCGCCCGCACCCGCGCCCGCGCCGAGCGGGTACCGGCGATCGCCGCGCTGGCGCTGCTGCCCTGGCTGGCCGTGCTCGTGGCCGCCGGCGAGACGGTCTGGGTCGTCCTCGACCTGCTCGAACTCGCCGCCCTGCTCAGGCTGGACGCCTCGCTGCGCCAACGCGGCCGGGCCGCCGCACGGCCCGCGACCGCGGTGGCCCTGCTGCTCACCACCGACGCCCTGCTCGACCTCGCCACCGCCGGCCCCGGCCACGAGACGCTCGTCGCGCTGATGATGGCCGGCTGCGTCGAACTGCCGCTGGCCGCCCTCTGTCTGGCCCTCGGACGGGCGCGGGCCGCCGACCGGTCAAAGCGTCCCGACCACCGCCGCCCTGGTCGCCGCCGTCCGGGTCGCCGCCGTCCGGGTCGGGAGCCGGGCCGTCAGCGCGCGGGTCTCCTCGTCCCGAGGTGTGTAGACGACCATGCGCGGTCCCTGGCCCGGGCCGAGCCAGAGGCTCGTGTACTCGTAGCTCAGCAGCCCGACCTCCGGCACGAGGAAGCGCTTCAGCCCGTTGCCCGGCCGCAGGACGTCGTGCCGCTGCCAGGCCGCGTCGAAGTCCGGAGAGGCCTTGCGGAGCCGGCAGAGCAGCGTCCGCCAGGCGGGCTCGGAGGTGTGCTCGCCCATGCCCGAGCGGAACCGGGCCACCATGACGTCCCGCTCGTACTCGTGGTCGACCAGCACGTCGCGGAACCGCGAGGGGGTGAAGGCCAGCCACATCAGGTTGCGGTCCTCGTGCGGCAGCGCGCCCAGGTCGCCCACGATCCCGGCGTACGGCGCGTTGTGGGCGAGTACGTCGTAGCGGGAGTTGATCACCGCGGCCGGGTAGGGGGCCAACTGGTCCAGGGCCGTCCGGACGCCCGGTGTCACGGTCGGGCACTCCACCACCGGCGTCGGATCCTCGGCACCGGCCAGCGCGAACAGGTGGGCCCGCTCGCTCGGATCGAGGAGCAGAGCCCGGGCCACCGCGTCCAGCACCTGGACGGACACCTGGATGGACCGCCCCTGCTCCAGCCACGTGTACCAGGTCACCCCGACCGCGGCGAGCTGCGCCACCTCCTCGCGGCGCAGGCCCGGAGTCCGGCGGCGGCCGGTCATCGGCAGGCCCACCTGCTCCGGGGCGATCCGCTCGCGACGGCTGCGCAGGAAGGCCGCCAGCTCGTGGCGGCGAGCATCGGCGGCAGGTACCTTGCCCGTGTTCGCGGCGGCCGTACCGCCGGTGGCCGCACCGGTCGGGGCGGCAGTCGTCAGGCTCATCCCCCCAGCATGCGCCACCCGCCATCCTGTTGCCAGGTACTCCTTATACCTGGATAAGCACACTCTGGTACCAGGGTCCGGCGCGTCGGATCGTATGACTCGTGACCCAACAACTCACCGTCGCCAAGTCCACCGCCACCGCCCTCCCGGCATCCGCCCGCCCCGCCGCCCCGGCCGACGCCGTCTCCACAGCCACCGTGTCCAGGGCCACCGCCTCCTCCGCCCACTCCGCACTCGGCACCGCCGGACTGGTCACCGTCCTGCTCGGGGCATTCCTCCCGATGCTGGACTTCTTCATCGTCAACGTCGCCCTGCCGACCATCGACCACGACCTCGCCGCCGGCCCCGCCGTCCTGGAACTGGTCGCGGCCGGGTACGGCATCGCCTTCGCCGTGCTGCTGGTCCTCGGCGGCCGGCTCGGCGACATCTACGGTCGTCGCCGCCTCTTCGTCGTCGGTGCCGCGGCCTTCGCGGTCACCTCGCTCGCCTGCGGACTCGCTCCCGGTGCCTGGACTCTGGTCGCCGCCCGCGCCGCCCAGGGGGCCTCGGCCGCCCTGCTGGTCCCCCAGGTCCTCGGCACGATCACCGCCGCCACCCACGGCGCCCGGCGCGGCCGCGCACTCTCCGTCTACGGCGCAGTCGCGGGCATCTCGGTGGTGATCGGCCAGGTCCTCGGCGGAATCCTGGTCGCCGCCGACCTCTTCGGCACCGGCTGGCGCTCGGTCTTCCTCCTGAACGTCCCCTTCGCCCTGCTCACCGTCGGCCTCGCCTTCCGTTACGTCCCGGAGAGCCGGGCCGAGCAGGCCGCCAAGGTCGACATCGCCGGCACCGTCCTGCTCACCGCCACCATGCTCGCCCTGCTGGTCCCCCTGATGGAGGACCGCGCCGCCGGTTGGCCGCTGTGGTCCTGGCTGCTGCTGGCGCTGTCGCCCGTCCTCGCCACCGCGTTCGTCCTGGTCGAGCTGCGGGCCGAGCGGCGCGGCGGCTCCCCGCTGGTGCCGCCCACCCTGCTGCGCATCCCCGAGATGCGGCGCGGCCTCGGTATCGCCCTCCCCTACTTCGGCGGCTTCGGCGGCTTCATGTTCGTCATCGCCGTCGCCCTCCAGCAGGGCCTCCACCTCGGCCCGGTCGCGGCCGGCTGGGCGCTGGTCCCGATGGCCGTCGGCTACTTCACCGCCTCGCTCGCCGGTCCTCGTCTGATCGGCCGCTTCGGCAGCCGCGTCCTCACCGCCGGCGCCGTCGTCCAGGCGGTCGGCCTCGCCACCCTGGCCGTGACCGTCCTCGCCGACTGGTCGCACTTCTCCCCGCTCCGGATGGCCCCCGGCGTCGCGCTCGCCGGCATCGGCCAGGGCCTGATCGGCACCCCGCTCTTCCGCGTCATCCTCTCCAAGGTCCCCGCCGACCGGGCCGGCGTCGGCAGCGGCGTCCTCGCCACCAGCCAGCAGTCCAGCCTGGCGCTCGGCGTCGCCACCCTCGGCACCCTCTACCTCGCCCTCTCCCCGACGCTGGGCCTCGACCGCGCCCTCGCCCTCTGCCTGGGCATCCAGCTCCTCGGCTCCTTCGCCATCCTCTGCCTCACCCTCCGTCTCCCCCGCTCCATCGGATGACGGTGGACGACCGGGTTCGGCGGCGCCTCGTAGCCGCGTGCCCGCCTGCCTCGGCGGAGGCGGGCACGCGGCTGTGAGACCACCCAAGCCGCGCCGCCCTCCTCCGCGCCGCCCCTCTTCGCCGTCCCTCCTCTTCGCCGTCCCTTCTCCTCGCCGCTTTCTCCGACCGCCGCGCTCAGCCCGGTCGCCCGGAGGTGAGCGTGCAGCTCCCGTCCGCGCAGGAGCGCTTCAAGCGGCCCCGCGAGACGGTCTCCAGCAGCCCGATCGTCCAGCACATCGGGCAGCCCCGCAGGGCGAGCACACCGACCGGGAGGAGCAGCAGGGCGACCGGTCCGACCACCGGGACCAGCGCGAACGCGCCGACCAGCGAGCCGAAACCCACCGCACCGCGCAGCAGATGACGGGGCAGCGAGGCGCTCGCGAAGTCCGGACGGTCAGTCATCGCCACCTCCCGCAGGAGGCCGGGCAGCGTCCCACAACGACTGCCGGACCGCCGCGCGGGCACGGTGCAGCCGCGACTTCATCGCGGCGCCGCTCAGGCCCAGCGCATCGGCGACCGTCCGCCCGCTGAGACCCTGAACGTCCCGCATGACCAGGACGCGCCGCTGGTCGTCCGGGAGCGCGGCGATCGCCGCCGCCACCCGGCCGGCCTCCAGGCGGTTCAACACCTCGTCCTCGGCCGACACGGCGACGGCCTCCTCCACCTGCGGCCGGTCCCGCAGCAGCGTGCGTGCCCGGCGCAGGCACTCGTTGCGGACGATCCGGAAGGTCCACGACGCGAGCGCACCGGACGCCCGCAGCATCCCGATCTTCCGGTACAGGATGATCAGCGCCTCCTGCGCCGCGTCCTCGGCGTCCTGCGGCGAGGCGCAGAGCGACCGCGCGAACCGCTGCACGTGCGGGTGCGCACCCGACACCAGCGCGGCGAGCGAATCAACGTCGCCCCGCTGCGCCGCGCGGACCAGTACCTCCCCCGGCCAGGCGGCGGACTCAGCCACGGCCCCGCCCCCGCTTCCGCAGCACGACCACGCTGCACGTGCACAGCAGCACCACGACGACACCGACAGCGATTCCCACGACCACGACGACCTCCCAAGTCCTGCTCCGACGCCTGTCCGAACGTCCGTCCGTCCGTCGAAGACATTCATAGGAGAGTCGCCGCCGGTCAAAGGATTCTGCCCCGCCCCCACTTTCTTTCCGGCCGCGTCCCGCCCGCCGACGTCTCGGGCTCGGCGGAGGCACCGGCTCGCGGGAAGGCCCGGAGGGGCGGGGCCGTCAGGCCGGTTGGGCGGCGAGGGTGCGGGGAGCCGGTGCGGGGGCCGGACCGGGGAGCGGGAGGTCGGGGGCGTAGGTGAACCAGACCACCTTGCCGGTGCCTGCGGGCTCCCAGCCCCACGCCGCCGCCAGGGCCTCCACCAGGAGGAGGCCGCGTCCGTCGGTGGCGTCCTGGTCGGGCTCGGGGGCCGGGGCGGGCCGGCGGAGGGTCGGGCAGGTGTCGGCGACCTCGATGCGGAGGAGGGCGGAGGACCACCGGACGGTGAGGGTGCAGCGACCGCCCGCGTGCTCGACGGCGTTGGCGATGAGCTCGCCCGCGCACAGTTCGACGTCCGCCAGGGCGTCGTCCGACAGCGGCAGGTCCCAGGCGCGGGCGGTGTCCGCGACATGGCGGCGCGCCGCCGGGACCGCGGCAGGGTCCGGCGGGACGTCCCTCACGCAAGGCGTACCGCTTGTGATCACTGTTGCTCTCCGTCTCTGCGAAGTCCCTTGCGATTCCGACCGCTCCGCCACCCGTGAGGCTGACATCCATTCAACGCGGGTACACAGGACGGGAGAACCGGCGATGCTGGTCGGAGCGTTGAACCGGTTGAACGAAGGACGGGGATCGCGATGGCGAGACGACCGCGCACACCCAACACCGGACTGGCCGCTCTCCTCCTCCAGGCCCGCTGGGGCAACGACCAGCTCGCCCGGGCGGTGAACCGGGTCGGCGGGGAACAGGGGCTCGGCCTCACCTACGACAAGTCGTCCGTCTCGCACTGGCTCTCCGGCGCGCGCCCGCGTGCGGAGGTGCGCGAGGTGGTCCGGGAGGCGTTCGCGCGCCGGCTCGGGCGCCCCGTGACCCCGGAGGAGACCGGGTTCGGCGATCCGGTCCAGCAGGGCGGCGGCGCACCGGGCGGCAGCACGCTGTCCGATCTGATGTCGATCGGCAAGGCCGACGTGGACCCGTCCCGCCGGGGAGTGCTCTCCGCCGGGCTCTACTCCGTCGCGCTCGCCCTGCCGGGGTTCGACGACCCGGACGCCGCCGACCGGGTCACCCGTACCGGCGCCGGGCGCACCGTCCGGATCGGGCCGGGCGAGGTGGAGACCGTACGGGCGATGACGGGCCGGATCGCCGGCATCCTCGACGAACTGGGCGCCGCCCACGCCCGGCCGATGGCCGCGGCGTTCCTGGTCAACTCGGTCGGGCCGTGGCTCCGGGCGTCCGGCAGCGAGCAGGTGAAGGCCGACCTGCTGGCGGCAGCGGCCGACCTCACCTACCTGACCGGGTGGATGGCCATGTACGAGACGGCGCACGGGCTCGGGCAGCAGTACTACGTCCAGGCGCTCAAGCTCGCCCGCGAGGCCCGGGACCACGTCACCTACTGCCGCACGCTGCGCGGCATGGCCCTGCAGGCGTCGAACCTCGGCTACGGTCCCAGGGCGCTGGAACTCGCCGACTCCGCCGCCGAGGCCGCCCCTGCGGCAGGGCCGCGCCTGCGTGCCTTCCTCGCCGGCCAGCAGGCGCACGGCGCGGCCATGGTGAAGGACCGGCGCCAGGCGTTCGCGCGGCTGGCCGAGACCGAGGCCGCGCTCGCCAGGGCGGACGGCCGCAACGACGCGGTCGGCGGCTACGACCAGGCCGCCTACCACTTCCACGTCGCGCACGTCCTGTACGAACTCGGCGACCTCGCCGGGTCCGTGCAGGAACTTCAGATCTCCAACCGGGTCCGTCCGGCCAACGAGAAGCAGGGCCGGGTGCACGCCAACGGGCTGCTCGCCCGGCGGCAGACGGAGCTGGGCCACGTCGAGGCGGCGTGCGCGACGTGGCACGCGTTCCTGGACGACTACGTCACCCTCAGCTCCGTCCGCGGCGACGAGCACTTCCGGGCGCTCGGCACGTCGTTGGCCGCCCGCGCAGGCAGCCCCGGGGTGGTCCGCCGGCTTCGGCAGCGCACCGACGAGGTGGCCCGCCAGAAGACCGCGTAGCGGCCCCGCCCCACCCGGCCGGCGACCGGCGACCGGCGACCGGCGCTCAAGGCCCGGTGCTCAAGACCCGGGGCTCACGGCCCGGTGCTCAAGACCCGGGGGTCGGGGCAGGGCCCGGTGACGCACCCTCCTGGCAGACTCGGCGCCATGCGACGCGCCCTGCGACCGGACCTGACCCTGCTGCGCGAACTCGTCGAGGACTCACCGGAACTCGGACGGAGGCCGACCCGCCCCGCGCCGGAACAATGGCTCCGCGACGCCGAGGCACGGATCGGGACGGCACTGCCGCCGTCCTACCGGTGGTGGCTCGCCGAGTACGGCCGGGGGCGGACGCTCGGGGCGGACATCGCGACGGTCGTCCCGCCCGAATGCGCCGAGGACGTCCACGAGGCCGTCAGCGCGCCCTGGCGGCGGTCCGCCGACCGGCTCCGCTTCGCCGGCGAGCCCGACGGCGGCAACGAGTACCACTTCGCCCTCGACCGGACGGGAGAGGCCGGGGCGGGCGAGTTCCCGGTGGTCCGCCGGGACGGCCTCGACGGCGAGGAGTACCCGGAGGCGGAGTCCTTCGCGGGCTTCCTGGCCGTCCACGAGGCGCGATCGCGCGGACTCGGCGACGGCCCCAACCCCACGATCGCCCGGCTGTGGCGGTCGACCCCCGGCGTACTGCTCGACAGCGGCGTGCTCGTGTACGGGCCGCACGGCATCCGGGAGCGCAACGAGACGTTCGAGGTGGCCCGCTACGCGCCCGAGTGGGTGCTGATCGGCGACGACAGCGGCGGCACCGGACTGTTCATGCGCCGGCACGGCCGCGACCGCACCCGCGTGTACCGCCTCGGTCTGGGCGCGATCGACGAGAACGTCGAGACGGAGGGCGAGCTCGTGACGGACGACCTGCTCACCTGGCTGGAGGAGGCCGGTGCCGCCGGCTGAGCCGGCGCCGGGCTCCTCCGACGGCCCGGCCCCGGGAGCTACTCGCCGAGTTCGGTGAACAGGGTCAGCTGGAGGGCGCCGGGGGCCTCCAGGCGGGAGTTGAGGGAGTTCCAGGGGGTACGGACGGGCTCGGCGATCACCTCGGCGCCGGCGGCGGCGAGCGTGGCGGTGGTGGCCGTCGCGTCGTCCACCTGGAACGCGACCCGGAGGTGGCCCGCCACCCGCCGCCCGACCTCGACGTCGTCGATGTAGTCGGCGTGCCCCGGGTCGGCGATCTCCAGGGTGGCGCGGCCGGCTTCGAGGATGGTGACCCGGCCGTCCGGGGAGGAGAAGGCGCCGCGCTCGGGCAGGCCCAGCACGTCGCGGTAGAAGTGGAGCGCCTGCTCGTAGTCGGCCGCCGTGACCACCAGACGGAGTTCACGGACGGCGGGGGCTTCCTCGGACATGCCTGCTCCTTGCGATGACGTCGGGCGACGAGGTTGCGCGATCCCGGAGGTGCGGACCGCGGGCGCGGTGTGCGACGACCGCCACCGAACCGTGAACCCCCCGCCCCCCGAGCCGATTCCCTCCTCGGTGACGGGGAGCGCGCGCCGCCCCCGTCACCGGAAAAGCCGTGGCTGCCGGGCGCCCCTTTGTGTCAGCATGACGATATGAGCAACGAACTCGTCGACGATCCTGCCGACACCCGCAACCGCGCCGACCTGACGGCCCTGGTCGCCGTCGGCGTCCAGCCCAAGTGGCTGATGTTCTGGGGCCACCGGGCGCAGCGGGACGGGTCCGTCGGGCCCGGGGTGCTGAGCCAGTGGTGGCCCGAGCACCCGTTCACCGTCGACGGGGTGGAGTACGCGACCGCCGAGCACTGGATGATGGCCGGCAAGGCGCGGATGTTCGGGGACGAGGGCATGCTGGCGCGGATCCTCGGGGCCGCGAGCCCGGCCGAGGCGAAGAAGCTCGGCCGGCAGGTCAGGGGGTTCGACGACGCGGCCTGGACGGCCGGGCGGTTCGAGCTGGTGGTGCGCGGCAACGTCGCCAAGTTCGCCCAGGACGAGGCGCTGCGCGGGTACCTGCTGTCGACCCGACGACGCGTCCTGGTGGAGGCCAGCCCGGTGGACCGGATCTGGGGCATCGGGCTCGCCGCCGACGACGCCCGGGCTCAGGAGCCGGCGGCCTGGCGCGGGCAGAACCTGCTGGGCTTCGCACTGATGGAGGCCCGGGAGCGGCTGGCCGGGTGAGCGCGGGCGCACCGGTGCCGAACGGCGGGGCCACGGCCCCGCCGAGGGGCGCGCGCCCCGCGGAGTTCGCCCTTCTCACGCCCTCCGCGCTCCCGGACTCCACTCGCAAACCTCTGGACGCACTGCCGTAACGCGGCCGCCGTATACCGACGCCAGGATGACTTGCAGTCAGGGCCTAGTTGGACAGGTTGCGGTGATCATGCGTACACGGCACACAGAACAACCCCCTTTCCCGGACGCCGGCGCGGACGCGGAGGCGGACACCAACGCGCACGCGGACGCGGGCACGGGCGGCGGCACGGAGCAGGACGCGCTGGAACTCCGCGCCGAGCTGGACGAGTTACTGCGTGCCCGCCAGTACGCGGGCCAGCGCGAGCGCCGGCTCTTCGAGGCCGTCCGGGCGCTGCCGGAACGGCAGCACCCGGACGGTGAGCTGACGCGACAGCTGGCCCAGGCGCGGACGCTGCGCGAGGGACTCGCGGCCCGCTGCCTGGAGTTGAGCGACCAGCTGAAGGTCCTGGAGGATCACCTGCGGCAACCGGCTCCGCGCCTGCGGATGCCCCGCCAACCCACCGGGGCACGGTTCGGCGGGGGCGCGTACGACGAGGCGTCCGCCCCGTCGATGTCACCCGCACCCCCGCCGCCGCGCGCCACCGGAGCACGGTTCGGCCGGTTCACCGCCCAGGCCCAGAAGGCCAAGGGGCCGACGGACCCGACCGGACCCGCAGGGCCGACCGAACCGACCTGGCCCGCAGAGCAGGCCGGACCGGCAGGAGCCGTGCCTGGGCCCGCCGCAACCACGTCCCCACCCCCGCCGCCCCCGGCCGCCGAACCGCCCCGTCGCCGCTCCCCCGACGAGCTCACCACCCTGGCCGACCGCATCATCGGCCTCTACCAGCAGGCCACCGGCGGCCACGCCCCCCAACAGGCCCACCACCACGCGCCACCCCGGCAGGCGGCCTCCCGGGAGGCCGCCGACCTGCTCGCCCGGGCCGCCACCCGCCTCACCCCGCACGACACCGCCCGTCTGGCCGCCCTGCTGTCCCGTCGCGGCTCGGCCGGCGCGTCCCTCCAGCTCGCCCGGAGCGCGGCCCAGGGCGCTCCGGAGCACGCTGCCACCACCCTGGCCGAACTGCGCGAGGCCGGGCTGGCCGAGGAGGCCACCGAGCTCTTCCACACCCTCTGGTCCTACCCGGTCACCGCGCTTCCCGCTCTGCTGAACGCGCTGGAACGCGCCGGACAGCACGCCGACAGCGCCACCCTGCTCTGGGAGTGGGGCTCCGCCCCGCCCGCCGAACTGGCCGCCCTGGCCGTCCACCTGCACCGGTCGGACCGCGCCGCCGACGCCCGGACGCTGCTCCGCCAGGCCGCGGGCCGGCCCACCGCCGACCTGGTGGGCCTCGTCACCGCTCTCGCCCCGCCGCTCCCCGGCCTGTTGCTGGGCGAGCTGGCGGCGCTGCGCCCGCCGGCCGAACTGGTCGGGCTGGCCGCCGCGCTGCACGCGGCCGGCCACCGGCAGCTGTACGACGAGCTGTTGACCACACTGCTCGCGGACGCCGCCCGCCACCGCGCCACCCTCGCCGCCCTCCGCACGGAGGGCCTGCCGACCGCCCCGACCCCGCCGCCCCGCTCCCGCTGGGGCCGCCGCTAGACCCGGCCGGGGCCCTGGGACCGGACAGGCCCTGGGTCCGGACAGCGCCTGGGACCGGACGGCGCCCGAGGTCGCCGGCCGCAGGCGCACGCGGGGAGCCCCCGCCCGCCCGAAGGCGAACGGGGGCTCCCCGCGACGAACGGCCGGCGACGGCCGGCATCAGTCGGACGTCAGCAGCCGATGAGCCGCGCCGCCAGGTACGACTTCACCTGGTCCAGCGAGACGCGCTCCTGCGCCATGGTGTCGCGCTCGCGCACGGTCACCGCGTTGTCCTCAAGCGTGTCGAAGTCGACGGTGACGCAGAACGGCGTGCCGATCTCGTCCTGGCGGCGGTACCGCTTGCCGATCGCGCCGGCGTCGTCGAACTCGACGTTCCACGCGGTGCGCAGGTCGGCGGCCAGGCCGCGGGCCTTCGGCGAGAGGTCGGCGTTGCGCGACAGCGGCAGCACCGCGACCTTGACCGGGGCCAGCCGCGGGTCGAGCCGCATGCCGACGCGCTTCTCCAGGACGCCCTTGGCGTTCGGCGCCTCGTCCTCGAAGTAGGCGTCGATCAGGAAGGCCAGCATGGCGCGGTTGAGGCCGGCCGCCGGCTCGATGACGAACGGGAAGTACCGCTCGCCGGACTCCTGGTCGAAGTACTTGAGGTCCTGGCCGGAGGCCTCGCTGTGCACCGTCAGGTCGTAGTCGGTGCGGTTGGCGATGCCCTCCAGCTCGGAGAACTCGGTACCGCCGAAGTTGAAGCGGTACTCGATGTCCACCGTGCGCTTGGCGTAGTGGGAGAGCTTCTCCTTCGGGTGGTCGAACAGGCGCATGTTGTCGGTGCGCAGACCGAGGTCGACGTACCAGTCCCAGCGCTGCTGGAGCCAGTACTCGTGCCACTGCTCGTCCTCGCCCGGCTTGACGAAGAACTCCATCTCCATCTGCTCGAACTCGCGGGTCCGGAAGATGAAGTTGCCGGGGGTGATCTCGTTGCGGAAGCTCTTGCCGACCTGGGCGATGCCGAACGGCGGCTTCTTGCGCGAGGTGGTCTGGACGGCCTTGAAGTTGGTGAAGATGCCCTGGGCGGTCTCCGGGCGCAGGTAGGCCAGGCCGCTCGCCTCCTCGGTGACACCGAGGTGGGTCTTCAGCATGCCCGAGAAGTCCTTGGGCGCGGTGAACTGGCCCTTGACGCCGCAGTCGGGGCAGTTGACGTCCTGGAGGCCGTTCGGCGGCGGGAAGCCGTGCTTGGCCTCGTACTTCTCCTCCAGGTGGTCGGCCCGGTGGCGCTTGTGGCAGGAGAGGCACTCGGTCAGCGGGTCGTTGAAGGTGGCGACGTGGCCGGAGGCCTCCCAGACCTCGCGGGCCAGGATCACCGACGAGTCGAGTCCGACGACGTCCTCACGGGCCTGGACCATCGCACGCCACCACTGGCGCTTGATGTTCTCCTTGAGCTCCACGCCCAGCGGCCCGTAGTCCCAGGCGGCACGCGTGCCACCGTAGATCTCGCTGCAGGGGTAGACGAAGCCACGGCGCTTGCTCAGGCTGACGATCGTCTCGATCTTGTCGGCTGCCACAGTGCTCTCTTCAGTACGGACGGCACGGTCAGGGCACGGCTGGTTGCGCGTACCCGAATACCTCAGGTTACCGGCCATATGGGTACAGGGTTCAAATCGGTATCGCCGGTACCTGCCCACCCACCGTCACCACCCGTTCACCCGTCCGAGTGATTTGACAATCATTTCCATCTAATCTGAGAATGGTTGTCATGATGATCCGACGACGTACTCGCAGTGCCATAGCCCTGACCGCCACCGCCCTCACCGCCGCCCTCGCCCTGACGGCCTGCGGCAGCACCGGCAGCGCCCAGGGCTCGGACGGCAAGCTGAACGTCGTCGCGTCCTTCTATCCCATGGAGTTCCTCGCCACCCAGATCGGCGGCGAGCACGTGAAGGTCACCGGCCTCACCGCCGCCGGCGTCGAGCCGCACGACCTGGAGCTCACCGCCAAGCAGGTCGCCAACGTCAAGAAGGCCGACGCGGTCGTCTACCTCAAGGGCCTCCAGCCCACCGTCGACAAGGCGGTCGCCGACTCCGGCGCCAAGCACAAGGTCGACGCCACCGCCGCCAGCCCGCTGGAGGACCACCACCTGGCGGAGGGCCACTCCGAGGGCGACGGCCACGACCACGACGAGGCCGCGGGCGACCCGCACATCTGGCTCGACCCGACCCGCTACGCGGCGGTCGCCAAGAGCGTCGGCGCCGAACTGGCCAAGGCCGACCCGGCCCACGCCGCCGACTACCAGAAGAACACCGACGAGCTGGTCGGCCGGCTGACCACCCTGGACCAGGAGTTCCGGGACGGCCTCAAGGACGTCAGGACCCGCACCTTCGTCACCAGCCACGCCGCCTTCGGCTACCTCGCCGAGCACTACGGCCTCACCCAGGTCGCCATCAACGGCGTGGACCCGGAGTCCGAGCCCACCCCGGCCCGCCTCGCCGACGTGCAGAAGGCCGCCAAGGAGAACGGCGTCACCACGATCTTCTTCGAAACCCTGGTCAGCCCCAAGCTCGCCGACACCGTCGCCAAGGACCTCGGCCTCAAGACCGCCGTCCTGGACCCGCTGGAGGGCGTCAAGGACCCGGCCAAGGACACCTACCTCACGGTCATGAAGCAGAACCTCACCAACCTCCAGGCCGCCCTCGGCGCGACCACCAGCGCCGCTAGCTGACGGGACGACACCACGCCATGACCTCCCCGACACCCCCGGCCGTCCGCCTCCACGACGCCGTCGCCTCGCGCGGCGGCCGGCCGGTGCTGCGCGGCGTCGACCTCACCGTCCGCCCCGGTGAGGTCGTCGCGCTGCTCGGCGCCAACGGCTCCGGCAAGTCCACCACCGTCAAGGCCGTCACCGGCGCCGTCCCGCTGGAGCGCGGCGGGCTGGAGCTGTTCGGCACCCCGTTCGCCCGGTTCCGCTCCTGGCACCGCATCGGGTACGTGCCGCAGCGCACCACGGCCGCCTCCGGTGTCCCGGCCACCGTCCGGGAGGTCGTCTCCACCGGGCGGCTGCCGCTGCACCGCCTGCTGCCGTTCCGGCGCCGGGACCGCGCCGCCGTCGACCGCGCCCTGGCCGCCGTCGGCATGCTGGACCGGGCCCGGGACGGCGTCGCCGACCTCTCCGGCGGCCAGCAGCAGCGGGTGCTGATCGCCCGCGCCCTGGCCGGCACCCCGGACCTGCTGATCATGGACGAGCCGATGGCCGGGGTGGACTCCGCCAGCCAGCAGGTACTCGCCGACACCCTGCGCACCGAGGTCGCCCGCGGCGCCGCCGTGCTGCTCGTGCTGCACGAACTCGGGCCGCTGGAGCCGCTGATCGACCGCGCGGTGGTGCTCCGCGACGGCTGCGTCGCGCACGACGGTCCGCCCGTCCCCAACACCGGCCTGCACGCCCTGCCCGGCCACGACCACGTCCACCCGCACGCCGATCTTCACCACACCCGGGGACTGCTGGCATGACCGAGATGCTCAGTTACGACTTCATGCAGCGGGCGCTGCTCGCCGCCGTCCTGGTCGGCATCACCGCGCCCGCCGTCGGCATCTACCTGGTCCAGCGGCGCCAGGCCCTGCTGGGCGACGGCATGGGGCACGTCGCGATGACCGGCGTCGGCCTCGGCTTCATCTTCAACACCAGCCCGGTCTGGATGGCCGTCCTGGTCTGCGTGCTCGGCGCCGTCACCATGGAGCTGGTCCGCTCCCGCGGCAACCAGCGCGGCGACATCGCCCTGGCGATGCTCTTCTACGGCGGCATGGCCTGCGGGAAGCTGCTGGTCTCCAAGTCCGCCCAGGCCGGGGCCGGCTCGCTGGAGAGCTACCTCTGGGGCTCCATCCTGACCGTCTCGCCCTCCGACCTGGCCACCATCGGCGCACTCGGCGCCGTCGTCATCGCCGTCACCCTCGGCCTGCGCCGCCAGCTCTTCGCGATCTGCCAGGACGAGGACTTCGCCAAGGTCACCGGCGTACCGGTGCGGTTCCTCAACCTGCTGCTCGCCGTGATGGCGGCGGTCACCGTCACGGTCGCCATGCGGGTGGTCGGCCTGCTGCTGGTCAGCGCGCTGATGGTGGTCCCGGTGGTCGCGGCCCAGCAGCTCACCCGGTCCTTCGCCGCCACCCAGGCCGGCTCGATCGCGGTCGGCGTGCTCGTCGCGCTGGCCGGCGTCACCGGCTCCTACCACCTGGACGTGCCCTCCGGCCCGGCCATCGTGCTGCTCGCCATCGCGGTGTTCGCCGTGTTCAGCGCGATCGCCGCACCCCTGGCCAGGCGCAGGCACCGGGACACCCCCGACGCGGGGCCGCAGGTCTGCGACGTCCAACTGCCCGGCCCGGACCGGTCCGACGCGACCGCTCCGACGTCGAGTGCGGGGCTGGCACAATGAGGTGCGAGACGCCCACCACCCCAGGAGGACCCACGGTGACCACCGCAGGCCCGTCGCCGCGTGCCCGCTCGACCCGGCAGCGAGCCGCCGTCTCGGCGGCCCTGGACGAGATCGAGGACTTCCGCAGCGCGCAGGAGCTCCACGACATGCTCAAGCACCGGGGTGACTCGGTCGGCCTGACCACCGTCTACCGGACCCTGCAGTCACTCGCCGACGCCGGCGAGGTCGACGTGCTGCGCACCGCCGACGGCGAGGCCGTGTACCGCCGGTGCAGCAGCGGGCACCACCACCACCTGGTCTGCCGCCAGTGCGGTGCCACCGTCGAGGTCGAGGGTCCGGCGGTGGAACGCTGGGCCAACTCGGTCGCCGCCGAGCACGGGTTCAGTGACATCGCACACACCCTGGAGATCTTCGGCACCTGCGCGGAGTGCGCCAAGAAGGCCTGAACCGGCCGACGCGGAAGGGCCCGTGGGAACCGTCCCACGGGCCCTTCCGCACGCCCGGGAGGACCGGGCCACCACCGCCGTGGCGCAACGCTGCGGGCTCAGCGCTGCGCCGGCAGCTCGGGCCCGGCCTCGACCTCGTTCGGCACCGCCCCGCCGAACCGGCGGTCACGCCTCGCGTACTGCTCGCAGGCCCGCCAGAGGTCCCGGCGGTCGAAGTCCGGCCAGAGCACGTCCTGGAACACGAACTCGGCGTACGCCGACTGCCAGAGCAGGAAGTTCGACGTCCGCTGCTCGCCGCTGGGGCGCAGGAAGAGGTCCACGTCCGGCATGTCCGGGTGGTACAGGTACTTGCCGAGGGTCTTCTCGTTGACCTTCTTCGGGTCCAGCTTCCCGGCCGCGACATCGGCCGCGAGGGCCGCCGCGGCGTCCGCGATCTCGGCCCGGCCACCGTAGTTGACGCACATGTACAGCGTGACGGCGTCGTTGTCCCTGGTCTGCTCCTCGGCGACCTGGAGCTCCTGGACGACGCTCTTCCACAGCTTCGGCATCCGGCCGGCCCAGCGGACCCGCACGCCCATCGCGTCCATCTCGTCCCGGCGGCGGTGGATGACGTCCCGGTTGAAGTTCATCAGGAACTTCACCTCGTCGGGCGAGCGCTTCCAGTTCTCGGTGGAGAACGCGTACAGCGAGATGTTCTTCACGCCGAGCTCGATCGCGCCCTTGAGGACGTCCAGCACCACGGCCTCGCCGACCTTGTGGCCCTCGGTGCGCGGCAGCCCGCGTTCCTTGGCCCAGCGGCCGTTGCCGTCCATGACGATCGCGACGTGGTGGGGGACCAGCTCGGCGGGGATCTGCGGGGGCCGGGCGCCGCTGGGGTGCGGGGTCGGGGGGAGGTACTCGCCCCCGGCCTTCGGCCGGGGGGACCCCCAGCTGCTTTCGCCTCCACCGAAGAGCCGTCGCGCTGCCATGTGCTCACTTCTCCACGTATCTCATCGAGCGGATGCCCCGCTCCAGGTGCCACTGCAGGTAGGCCGCGACCAGGCCGCTGCCCTCCCGCCAGTACCTCGGCTCGCAGGCGTCGGCCGTCTGCCAGTCCCCTGACAGCAGTGCCCCGAGCAGTACCAGTGTCTCAGGGGAGGGTACGGCACATCCGGGCACCCGGCAGTCCGGGCAGAGCACCCCGCCCGCCTGGAGCGAGAAGAACCGGTTGGGGCCCTCCAGGCCGCACTTGGCACAGTCGTCGAAGGTCGCGCCGTACCCGTTGACCGCCAGCGAGCGCAGCAGGAAGGCGTCCAGCACCAGGTGCGACTCGTGCAGCCCGGCGGCCAGCGTGCGCAGCCCGCCGACCAGGAGGAGGTACTGCTGGACGGCCGGCTGGCCCTCGTTCTCGGCGAACCGCTCCGCCGTCTCCAGCATCGCGGTGCCGGCGGTGTAGCGGCCGTAGTCGGTGACGATAGAGCCGCCGTACGGGGCGATCGTCTCCACCTGGGTGCAGAGCGGCAGCCCGCGGCCGATCAGGTCGCTCCCCCGGCTGAAGAACTGCACGTCCACGTGCGAGAACGGCTCCAGGCGCGCACCGAACTTGGACTTGGTCTTGCGCACCCCGCGCGCCACCGCGCGGACCTTGCCGTGGTGGCGGGTGAGCAGGGTGATGATCCGGTCGGCCTCGCCGAGCTTCTGTGCCCGGAGCACCACGCCGTCGTCCCGGAACAGGCTCATGCCACCGCCTCGCCGCGGCCGTCGAACAGTGTGGACATCCCACCATTCTCCCCCACCGGCGGGGACAGCCGTGTGCCCGCACCGGGGCCGTGGGGGGACGCCCGATCGGTGCGGGTCACGGCGGGCCCTGGGGGGGTAGGGCCCGGTTTGTGGGGGTCCGGGGTCGGCCGGAGTCGTTCCTCACGGCCAGGTGGTGCGGACGGAAGGGCGGGGACGGGAAGGCGCGGGCGGGAGAACACGGACCCGAGGGCGGGCCGGACGCGGGAGAGGACGGACGGGAGGGCGGTCGGGTCCGGGTCTAGTGCGAGGTCCGGGTCTAGTGCGAGGTGCGGGTCTAGTGCGAGGTGCGGGTCGCCGCTTCCAGCAGCACCCCGACCCGCGCCTGCGGCAGGTCCAGACAGCGCCCGACGGCGGCCAGCGCGTCCCGCTCCTGCGGCCGGTAGCGGCCGTCGGCCAGCGCGATCGCCGCGCCCTGGAGCAGCAGCCGTTCACGGCCCTGGTGGGCCAGGTGCGGGGCGAGCGGTTCGAGCACGGCGTGCAGTTCCACGGCCAGGCCGCCGGAATCGTCCAACCTGTCGCCGGGGGCTCCCCCCACCTCGTGGGCCTCGTACAGCTCCCCGCCGAGGCCGGAGAGCGCGGCCAGGGCGGCCAGCACCTGGGCCTCCCCGCAGTCCTCGAAGCCGGCGTCCCGGACGGCCGCGCAGGCCGCCTCGCGGGCCGCGCGGTGCGCGGTTCCGCCGGCCGCCAGCATGACGAGCGCCACGGTGTACTGCGCGTCGCGCAGCATCCCGCCCAGACGCACGCAGGTGGGCTGCTCCAGGCTCTCCACGCCGAACCGGCCGTGGCAGCTGGTGCACTGCACGCTGCCGACCACCGGACCGAGCGGAAGCACCGGGGTCCCCAACAACCGCAGCCACCGCCGGCCGTGCTGCCGGCGGTAGTTGCGGTCGCCGCCGCAGCCCGGACAGTAGAAGTCACCGAGAACGTCAGTCCGCCACCTCGGGCGAACACCCCACATCCCTGTCACGGCGCCACTCCCCAGACATGGCAGGCGGCCTGCACAACAATGGGCAGGTCACGCGACCGGCCACCGGGCCGTCCCACCGACCCGGCTTACCGGTGGGTCGATGTTGCCACGGTTGCCGACACGTGTCAGTACCTCGAACGGCTCGATCACCGAAAAAATGTGGCGCAGGCCACAACCTGCCAGACCGGGCCGCCCGCAGCCCCGCCCCGGCCTCCGCGAACACCACCGCGAACGCCGCCGGGCCGCCCCGCAGGACGGCCCGGCAGCCACCACCCGTACGAACTACCCGCGCTGCGCCCGGTTGACGGCGCTGATCATCGCCTTCAGCGAGGCCAGCACGGTGTTGCCGTCGATGCCCACGCCCCACAGCACCCGGCCGTCCACCGCGCACTCCACGTACGCGGCGGCCTGGGCGTCGCCGCCCTCGCTCAGCGCGTGCTCGGCGTAGTCCAGCACCCGGACGTCCACGCCGATCTGCCCCAGCGCGTCGGCGAAGGCGGAGACCGGGCCGTTGCCGGTGCCGGACAGGGGGACCGGCACGCCGTCCACCACGGCCTCGGCGGTCAGCGCGTCCCGGCCGTCCTCGGTGGTCAGGGTGCGCGAGCCGCTCAGCGCGATGCGGCCCCAGGGGTTGCCGGTGGTCGGCAGGTACTCGTCCTCGAAGACCGCCCAGATCGCGGCCGGGGTGACCTCGCCGCCCTCGGCGTCGGTCTTGGCCTGGATGATCCGGGAGAACTCGATCTGCATCCGGCGCGGCAGGTCCAGCTTGTGGTCGTTCTTCAGGACGTACGCCACGCCGCCCTTGCCGGACTGGCTGTTGACCCGGATGACCGCCTCGTAGGTGCGGCCGACGTCCTTCGGGTCGATCGGCAGGTACGGCACGCCCCAGGTGTGCTCACCGACCGGCACGCCGGCCGCCGCGGCGTCCGCCTCCAGGGCGTCGAAGCCCTTCTTGATGGCGTCCTGGTGCGAGCCCGAGAAGGAGGTGTACACCAGGTCGCCGGCGTACGGGTGGCGCGGGTGCACCTCCATCTGGTTGCAGTACTCGGCGGTGCGGCGGACCTCGTCGATGTCGGAGAAGTCGATCTCGGGGTCGACGCCCTGCGAGAACAGGTTCATGCCCAGGGTGACCAGGTCGACGTTGCCGGTCCGCTCGCCCTGCCCGAACAGGCAGCCCTCGATCCGGTCGGCACCGGCCATGTAGGCCAGCTCGGCGGAGGCGACGGCGGTACCGCGGTCGTTGTGCGGGTGCACCGACAGACAGACGGACTCGCGCCGCGACAGGTGGCGCGACATCCACTCGAACTGGTCGGCCTGGACGTTCGGGGTGGCCCGCTCGATGGTGGCCGGCAGGTTCAGGATGATCTCGCGGCCCTCGCCGGGCTGCCAGACGTCCATCACCGCCTCGCAGACCTCCAGCGCGAAGTCCAGCTCGGTGTCGACGAAGATCTCCGGCGAGTACTGGTAGCCGAAGACGGTGTCCTCGCCCAGCAGCTTGTCGGCGTACTCCATCACCAGCCGGGTGCCGTCGACGGCGATCGCCTTGGTGGCGGCCCGGTCGTTGCGGAACACCACCCGGCGGAACAGCGGCGCGGTCGCGTTGTACAGGTGGACGGTCGCGCGCGGGGCCCCGACCAGCGACTCGACGGTCTTCTCGATCAGCTCCTCGCGGGCCTGCGTCAGCACCGAGATGGTGACGTCCGCGGGGATCGCCCCCTCCTCGATCAGCGAGCGGACGAACGCGTGGTCGGTGGCCCCCGAGGAGGGGAACCCGACCTCGATCTCCTTGTAGCCCATCCGGACCAGCAGGTCGAACATCTGCCGCTTGCGGGCCGGGGACATCGGGTCGATCAGCGCCTGGTTGCCGTCCCGCAGGTCGGTGGAGAGCCAGCGCGGCGCCTTGGTGATCACCTTCGACGGCCAGGTGCGGTCCGGCAGGTCGACGGTGCCGAACGGCAGGTACCGGCCGTACCGCATGCCGGACGGCTGCTGGCGTACGGACCCGGCGGTGATCGGGGTGGGGCGGTCGACGAACGCGCGACCGGCGGTGACGGACACGGCGGAGCTCTGCTCGGTCATGGAGGTGAGTCTCGGCTTCCTGTGGTGATGCGGGGCTGGTCGGGGTGGGACGGTCACCCGACTCGGCCGGCCTGCTGCCGCTCGCGACCCGTCGTACGGTCGCCCGATTCAGCGCGCAGCACAGTCCCCGCGGCGAGGGAGCCGGCCCTTGGTGGACTACAGGCCCTCGACGCGGCAGCTAAGAAGAAGCAGCCCATTGCGCATGATGGTCCCCAGCGTAACCCAGGGCCGCACGCCCCCGAAGTGAGCCGGGCGGACATTCCACCCCTTGAGACGGCGCACGGTTCCGTCCGCGCCGGTGACAACACGTCATCAATGCCTCACGCTTGGCCACATGACAGCCGAACCGCCGCTCTGTGCGATCGTTCCGCCGTACGTCCTGGACCGCCTCGCCGAGGACGGTCACGCCCCCGCCACCCGCTCCCTCGCCCTGGACGCCGTCCACCGCACCACGCGGCTCACCGCCGTCCCCCGCCAGCCCGCCGCCGACCGTCTGGAGCGGGTGATCTCGGACGCCGGACACCGCGAGCGCCTGCCCGGCCGGGTCGTCCGGCGGGAGGGCGATCCGGCCCTCCCCGACCAGTCCGTCAACCACGCCTACGACGGCCTCGGCGCCACCTACGCGCTGTTCTCCGACGTGTACGGGCGGCACTCCGTCGACGACCAGGGTCTGCGCCTCGACGCCACCGTGCACTACGGCCGGGACTACGACAACGCCTTCTGGGACGGCCACCGGATGGTCTTCGGCGACGGCGACGGCGAGGTGTTCGGCGACTTCACCGCCTGCATCGACGTCATCGGCCACGAACTCGCCCACGGTGTCACGCAGTTCACCGCCGGCCTGGAGTACCGGGGGCAGTCCGGCGCGCTCAACGAGTCGGTCTCGGACGTCTTCGGCTCGTTGGTCAAGCAGTACGCGCTGCGGCAGGACGCCGCCGACGCGGACTGGCTGATCGGCGCCGGACTGCTCGCCCCCGGCGTGCAGGGGGTCGCGCTGCGCTCGATGAAGGCGCCCGGGACCGCCTACGACGACCCCCGGCTCGGCAAGGACCCGCAGCCCGCCCATCTGCGCGACTACGTGCACACCACCCGGGACAACGGCGGCGTGCACATCAACTCGGGCATCCCCAACCACGCCTTCTACCTGCTGGCCACCGCACTCGGCGGTCCGGCCTGGGAACGCGCGGGGCGGATCTGGTACGACGCGCTCACCGGCCGCCGGCTGCCCCCCGACGCCGACTTCACCGCCTTCGCCCGGTCCACCGTGGCCGCGGCCGCGGCCCGCTACCCGGAACCGGAGGTGGCGGACACGGTGACCGCGGCCTGGGCGAAGGTGGGCATCAGTCCGGGTTGAGCCGCGCTTAAGTCAAGGTCCGGGAAAACCCCGGCAAACGGCTTCCCCGGGTAGCACCATGGACACCATGCGCATCCAGGTGACCCGGACCGGCGGCTTCGCGGGACTCGTCCGCCACGCGGAGCTAGACACCACCGAGCGGACGGACGCCCCGCATGTGCACGCACTCGCCCGCGAGGCCGTCGCGGGCGGGCTGCGGTCCCCCTCGTACGGCGTGCCCGACGGCTTCCACTACGAGATCACCGTCGACGGGCGGACGGTGCACTGCGCCGACCCGAAACTCACCGAGTCGCAGCGCGAGCTGGTCTCCCTGGTGCTGCGCGAGGGCGCGTAGCGCTGCCCGCGTGCCCGGGGCCACTCCCCGGGCGCCGGGGCCCGGCCCCGGGCACCGGCGCGGCATCCGGACGGCCCGCAGCGGCGGCAGCACTCCCGTCCGCCCGCGCCCCCGTACGGGGGCGCGCGCCGGTCAGAGCCAGCCGTCGAGCGAGGCCAGGAAGCCCGTGAGGTCGTCACGGTGGATGGTGTGCCCGGCGCCGGGCACCCTCCGGACCTCGTACCCGACGCCGCGCAGCCGCTCGGCGTCCTCGGGCCCGGTCAGGAAGCTCCGGTCGGGGAGCTGGAGCAGCGACGGCACCGCGGGGGCGCCGGGCAGGACCGCCTGCGCGTAGAAGCCCGCGAGCCCCAGCGCGCTGTCCGGGTCCCAGGCGGCCAGCGTCGCCACTTCGACGTCCACGTCGGCCGCGTCCCAGCGCGGGGCGAGCGCGGCGATCTGCTCCCGGGTCGCCCGCTTGAAGTGGGTGAAGACGCCCGGGTCGAACAGGTCGGACTGGGCGAAGCACCAGGCCGGGTCGGAGTAGACCGCCCGGGCGGGTCGGAGCCGCTCGACCGCCTGCAGCAGGGCCAGGCCGCCGAGCGAGTGACCGACGGCGAGCTCCGCGCCGGTCGGCAGGGTGTCCACCAGGTCCTCGGCCAGCCGCTCGGGCGCGTACCGGTCGGTCGGGGTGGCGCCCTCGCCGCGCGGGCTGGCACCGTGGCCGCGGAGGTCCACGGCGATCACCCGGTAGCCGCGCGCGGCGAGCGCCGGACCGACCGACCGCCAGCTGCGGTGGTCGGACATGATCCCGTGGACCAGCAGGGCGAGCCGGTCCCCCGAGCCCCACTCACAGGTGTGCAGCTTCAATTCCCGCCCCCTGCCGTCCGGTCCGGCCCCCGCTGGTCCGGACTGCTCAGAAGCCCAGCTTACGCAGCTGCTTCGGGTCGCGCTGCCAGTCCTTGGCCACCTTGACGTGCAGGTCCAGGAAGACCGGCGTGCCGAGCAGCGCCTCGATGTGCTTGCGGGCCGTGGTGCCGACGTGCTTGAGCCGCGCGCCCTTGGCCCCGATCACGATCGCCTTCTGGCTCTGGCGCTCGATGTAGACGTTGGCGTGGATGTCCAGCAGCGGACGGTCCGCCGGCCGGCCCTCGCGCGGCAGCATCTCCTCGACGACGACCGCCAGCGAGTGCGGCAGCTCGTCCCGGACGCCCTCCAGGGCCGCCTCGCGGATCAGCTCGGCGACCATGATCTGCTCGGGCTCGTCGGTGAGGTCGCCGTCCGGGTAGAGCGGCATGCCCTCCGGGAGCAGCTTGGTGATCAGCTCGGCGACCAGGTCGACCTGCTTGTCGCCCACGGCGGACACCGGGATGATCTCGGCCCACTCGAAGCCCAGCTCGGCACCGAGCTGGTGGACGGCGATCAGCTGTTCGGCCAGCCGCTTGGAGTCGACCAGGTCGGTCTTGGTGACGATGGCGACCTTGGGGGTCTTCTTGAGCTCGGCGAGCTCCTTGACGATGAACTTGTCACCGGGGCCGAGCTTCTGGTCGGCGGGAAGGCAGAAGCCGATCACGTCGACCTCGGCCCAGGTGGAGCGGACCAGGTCGTTCAGACGCTCGCCGAGCAGGGTGCGCGGCTTGTGCAGGCCGGGGGTGTCGACCAGGACGAGCTGGGCCTCGGGACGGTGCACGATGCCGCGCACGGTGTGCCGGGTGGTCTGCGGACGGTCGGAGGTGATCGCGACCTTCGTCCCCACCAGGGCGTTGGTCAGGGTCGACTTGCCCGCGTTGGGCCTGCCGACGAAGCACGCGAAGCCGGAGCGGTACGAGGAGGAAGGGGCACTCATGCGCCCCATTCTCCCTGATCACGGGGAGCGGGACGGACCGGGCCGCCCCGGGCGGTCACTTCTTCCCCCCTCCGAGGACCGAGGCGAGGCCCCAGACCAGCACGATCAGCAGGAACGAGACCGAACCCCAGAGCCAGAACGGCGAGCCGGTCTCCTGCCATTTGCCCATCCCCATCACGCCCAGCAGCAGTCCCGCGAAGAACGCGAACGGCCCCATCGGTAAGCCCCCTCACCGCAACAACTCCCCGGTGAGATTATCCGCTGAACCGATACGGCAGGGCGCCCGGGGGCCGCCTCCCCGAGCGCCCGGAGCGGACTACGCCCGGACTGCGGACCGAACCGCGGACCGGACCGCGCACCGCCGGCCGGACGGCGCCGGAGCGGCGTCGATCGGCCGCCCCCGCGGCCGCGTCCGGTGCACCGCTCAGCGCGCCTCGACCGAGGCCCGCAGCGTCCCGTCCGGCCCCGCCAGCAGCAGCGGCGTCCCGGCGCCGCCGAGGTCCCGGACCGCGGCCAGATCGGCCTCCGAGGGCTGCTCCGCCTCGCTCACCACGGCCGCGGCCTCCAGCGACCTCGCGCCGCTGGCCACCGCCATCGCCACCGCCGTCTGCACCGCGCTGAGCCGCAGCGACTCCAGGGCGACCGTCCCGGCCACGTACGTCCGGCCGGTCTCGTCACGCACCGCGGCCCCCTCCGCGACGCCGTTGCGGGCGCGGGCGGAGCGGGCCAGGGTGATGATCTTCTTGTCTTCGGGGTCGAGTTCGACGATGTCACTCATGCCCAGGAGCATAGGCGCCCGTCCACGGCCCCGGATCAGTGCCCGATCGGGTTCGGCGGCCCCGGCCGCAGCACCTTCACGAAGGTCTTGGGACCGGACGGCAGCGGCTCCTCGTCCTCGGCCCGCCGGCGCCAGTACGGGTTGTCGTGCGGCAGGTGGCTGCTGACCCGCCCGTACATGCCGAACGTGGTGATCACCAGCCCGAAGACGAACGCGAAGAGCACGTTCGACATCCGGAAGTTCAGGATGTTGGCGTCCGGCCGGCCGAGCACCGTCAGCCCGTAGAAGCCGGAGAGCACGAACAGCACGCCGACCACCATGTTCAGGTTGGACGCGAAGTTCCCGCCGACGACCGCGCCGCCGACCAGGATCGCGCCCACCACGATGGACAGGATGCTCAACGCCCCGTTGGTCGACATCCCCGCGATGCCGTCACCGCTGGTGGACAGGAAGCCCGGATGGTCGGCCAGCCCGAGGCAGCCGAACACGATCAGGAAGATCCCGCCGAGCCCCGCCCCGATCCGCCAGACCGTCGCGAGCTTGTGGTCCACCGGCAGTTCGTCTTGCAGCTTCATGGCTACCTCCGCCTAGGCGTAGGGGTGGCTTCCGTGCATGTGCGGCACCTCGTGCATGTACAGCGAGCCGCACTGCTGGCAGCACCGGAGCCCGGTCCCCCACTCCTGTTCCGGCCGTGTCTCGGCGTCGGCGGGCATGGTGCGCCCGCACAGGGCGGTGGCCGGGTCCCCGTCCCGCACCACGTGCCAGACCTTGACCCCGCCCGCCGTCCCCTGCGGGCCGTACTCCGCGCGAAGTTGGTGAGTCATACCCCCAATCGTCGCCCCCGGAGGACGGGAGCGCTACTCGCCGGCCGCCTGCGCCGCGTCGGCCTGCGCCCTGACCGGCGCGACCACCACGGAGCCGATCCGGTTGCGGCGGCCCGCCGAGCTCTCCGCGGTCAGCCGGATCGCGGTCAGCCCGCCCGGGATCTCCTCCGGCACCGGGATCTCGCAGGACGAACCCGGGATCGGCACCCGTCCCAGGTGCTTGGCGAGCAGGCCGCCGACGGTCTCGACGTCCTCGTCCTCCAGCTCGATCCCGAACAGATCGCCCAGGTCCTCGACCAGCAGCCGCGCCGTGATCCGGTACGAGCCGTCCCCGAGGTCCTCGACCGGCGCGATCTCCCGGTCGTACTCGTCGGTGATCTCACCGACGATCTCCTCCAGGACGTCCTCGATGGTGACCAGCCCGGCGGTACCGCCGTACTCGTCGATCACGATCGCCACGTGCGAGCGCATCTGCTGCATCTCGCGCAGCAGGTCGGCGGCCGGCTTGGAGTCCGGCACGAAGACGGCCGGCCGCAGCACCGCACCCACCTCGTCGGACTCGGAGTCCCGGTTGATGTGGGTGCGCCGCACCAGGTCCTTGAGGTAGACGATGCCGACCACGTCGTCCTCGTTGTCGCCGACCACCGGGATCCGCGAGAAGCCCGAGCGCAACGCCAGGGTGAGCGCCTGCCGGACGGTCTTGTGCCGCTCGATCATCACCAGGTCGGTCCGCGGCACCATCACCTCGCGGACGATGGTGTCGCCCAGCTCGAAGACCGAGTGCACCATCCGGCGCTCGTCGTCCTCGATGACGTCGTTCTTCTCGGCGAGGTCGACCAGCGCCCGCAGCTCGGCCTCGGAGGCGAACGGCCCCTCCTTGTACCCCTTGCCGGGGGTGAGCGCGTTGCCGAGCAGGATCAGCAGCCGTGGGATCGGACCGAGGATCCGGGCCAGCGGCAGCAGCACGAAGGACGCGGCCGTCGCGGTGCTGAGCGGGTGCTGGCGCCCGATCGTGCGCGGCGAGACGCCGACCGCGACGAACGACACCAGCACCATCACCCCGAAGGCCAGCAGCACGGCCTGCCAGGTCGAGTCCAGGCTGCGCACGCAGACCACGGTGACCAGGACGGCCGCCGCCATCTCGCTGGCGACCCGGATCAGGGTCGCCAGGTTGAGGTAGCGGATCGGGTCCGACGCCAGGGCCAGCAGCCGGGCCGACCCCTTCCGGCCGGACCGGACGGCCTCCTCCGCGCGGAACCGGGAGACCCGGGAGATGCCCGCCTCGGCGCACGCGGCCAGCCAGCCGAGCACCACCAGCAGCACGGCACCGAGGATGAAACTCGTACTCTCACCACTCACAGGGGTTCGGGCTCCGCGCTCAGTGGGTGGTGGGGGCGGGCGAGATGCCGCCGAGGCCGCGCCCGGCCCGCCAGCCGTCGAGGATCGCCTTCTGGAGGCCGAACATCTCCTCCTCCTCGTCCGGCTCCTCGTGGTCGTACCCGAGGACGTGCAGCACGCCGTGGACGGTGAGCAGCTGGAGCTCCTCGTCCATCGAGTGCTTGGACGGGGCCGCCTTGCCCTGCTGCTCGGCGACCTCGGGGCAGAGCACGATGTCGCCGAGCAGGCCCTGCGGCAGCTCCTCCCCCTCCTTGCCGGGGCGCAGCTCGTCCATCGGGAACGACATCACGTCGGTCGGGCCGGGGAGGTCCATCCACTGGATGTGCAGCTCCTCCATCGCCGCTCCGTCCACCAGGATCACGGACAGTTCGGACTGCGGGTGGATCCGCATCTTGTCCAGGGCGTAGCGGGCGACGTCGAGGATGGCTTCCTCGTCTGCGTCCCAACCGGACTCGTTGGCGATGTCGATCGACATGACGGGCTGGTTACTCAGCTTTCGGTGCGATGGGACTGTCGGGGTGCGCGCGAGCCGCGCCGCTGGGCCGGCTTGGCCGGGACCGGGTGTTCCTCGGCCTCCTGCCGGGCGTCCCAGCGCTCGTACGCGTCCACGATCCGGCCGACCAGCTTGTGGCGGACCACGTCGGTGCTGGTGAGGACGGAGAAGTGGATGTCGGGCACGTCGACCAGGATCTCCTGGACGACCTTGAGACCGCTGCGGGTGCCGCCCGGGAGGTCGATCTGGCTGGTGTCGCCGGTGACGACCACCCGGGAGTTGAACCCGAGGCGGGTGAGGAACATCTTCATCTGCTCGGGCGAGGTGTTCTGGGCCTCGTCCAGGATGATGAAGGCGTCGTTGAGGGTGCGACCGCGCATGTAGGCGAGCGGGGCGACCTCGATGGTCCCGGCGGCCATCAGGCGCGGGATGGAGTCCGGGTCCATCATGTCGTGCAGCGCGTCGTACAGCGGGCGCAGGTACGGGTCGATCTTCTCGTAGAGGGTGCCGGGCAGGAAGCCCAGCCGCTCCCCCGCCTCGACGGCCGGACGGGTCAGGATGATCCGGTTGACCTCCTTGGCCTGGAGGGCCTGGACGGCCTTGGCCATCGCGAGGTAGGTCTTGCCGGTACCGGCCGGGCCGAGGCCGAAGACGATGGTGTGCTTGTCGATCGCGTCGACGTAGCGCTGCTGGTTGAGGGTCTTGGGACGGATGGTCCGGCCGCGGTTGGACAGGATGTTCGCGGTGAACACCTGCGACGGCGCCGGGCTGTCCGGGTCGTCGACGCCGCTCCGGAGCATGGCGATGGAACGCTCCACGGCGTCCTCCGTCAGGGGTTGGCCGGTGCGGAGCACCAGCATCATCTCGGTGAAGAGCTGCCGGACGAGCGCGACCTCGGCCCGCTCCCCGGTGGCGGTCACCTCGTTGCCGCGGACGTGGATGTCGGCGGCGGGGAAGCCCCGCTCGATCACGCGCAGCAGCGAGTCCGCGGTGCCGAGCAGGGTGACCATCGGATGCTTCTCGGGGATGACGATCCGGGCGCTGACGGAGCCGCCGTCGTCCGCCGGTTCGGGGCGCGACTGTCCGTTGGTACGGGTATGCGATGTGTCACTCATAGGTCGGCGCTGGGGCCTGCCTCATCCCATCCGTGTCTCGTGGGTGCCGCTCGGTCTCTCCGGGGCACCAGGGTACGCCGCGGACGTGATCGCCGCGGCGGGCGGCGGGGCCGCACGCGACGATGCTCCGGCAGATCGGGAGGCGGCGCGAGCGGTTTTCCGTGCTGTTCACGGGCCGCTCCCGACATCACCGCGACCGCCGTCGCGGCCCTGGCGGTCCGCGCGGCCCCTCACCCGCGGTGCCGGGGCGGTACTGGTACCCGCACGAGGTCCTCGGCAAGCACGATCGGGCCCTCGAAGTGCTTGCGGGCGTCGGCGAGGTGCTGGCCGAGGTCCGGGTAGCGCTGGGAGAAGTGGGTCAGCACCAGGGTCCGCGCACCGGCCTCGGCGGCGACCTTGGCGGCCTGGCCGGCGGTGAGGTGGCCGTGGTCGTCGGCGAGCCGCGCGTCGGCGTCGGTGAAGGTCGCCTCGATGACCAGCAGGTCGGCGCCCTCGGCCAGCTCGTGGACGCCCTCGCAGAGCCGGGTGTCCATCACGAAGGCGAACCGCTGGCCCGGCCTGGGCTCGCTGACCTCGTCCAGGGTGACCCGCCGGCCGTCCACCTCGGTCTCGCCCTGGTGCTGGAGCCGGCCGACGGCCGGACCGTAGACGCCCAGGTCGGCGAGGCGCTCCGGCACCAGCCGGCGGCCGTCCGGCTCGCTCAGCCGGTAGCCGAAGGACTCGACGGGGTGGGAGAGCCGGACGGCGTCCAGCACGAACCGGGCGCCGGGCGCGGGCACGGGCCCGGACTCCTCGATCGGGCGGGGGCGCAGCACGGCCGTCTCGTGGAAGGCGGTGGCGTGCCGCAGCCGCTCGAAGTAGACCTCGCCGGAGGCCGGGAAGTAGACGTCGACCGGATGCGGGACGCGGTCCAGGTTGATCCGCTGGATCACCCCGGCCAGGCCCAGGCTGTGGTCGCCGTGGAAGTGCGTGACGGCGATCCGGGTGAGCTGGGTGGCGGAGACCCCGGCGTGCAGCATCTGCCGCTGGGTGCCCTCGCCCGGGTCGAAGAGCAGCCCCTCGCCGTCCCAGCGCAGCAGGTAGCCGTTGTGGTTCCGGTGCCGGGTCGGGACCTGGCTGGCGGTGCCGAGGACGACGAGTTCGCGCTGCGACACGCGGCTAGACCATGCGCTCGGTCATCGACGTACCGCCGAGCACGTGGACGTGGGCGTGGAAGACGGTCTGCCCGGCGCCGGCCCCGGTGTTGAAGATCAGGCGGTAGTCCGCGATGCCCTCGTCCGCCGCGACCCGGCCGGCCTCGGCGAGCAGCTCACCGGCGATCTCCGGCTCGGCGTCGGCCAGCGCGGCGGCGTTCGGGTAGTGGACGTGCGGGATGACCAGCACGTGCACCGGCGCCTTCGGGGCGATGTCGCGGAAGGCCAGGACGCGGTCGGTCTTGCGCACCACGGTGGCCGGGATCTCGCCGGCCACGATCTTGCAGAACAGGCAGTCGGGCTGCGGCTCGCCGGCCATCGGGGTCTCCTCGCGCTGTCGGTCGGGGTGGGGCTGGGACCCGGGTCCGGAACCGGGCCCGGCGTCGGGCCCGCTGCCGGTCGGGGCGTACGGCGGCATGCTAGCCGAGCCGTGCCCCGGCCTGCTGGTACTCGCGCGGGTGCCTCCGGCGGACCACGCGGACCCCGGCGGCGGTGCCCTCCGGCTCCGGGCTCCTCGGTGAGCAGGCCGACCTTCGGCGGGACGGGCCCCCAGGGGCGGGTGCGCGGGGGCGGGTAGCCGGGTACGGGAGGCCGGACCCGCCGCCGGCCTCCCGCCCCGCCGGGCGGTGCCTACACCCAGGGCAGCGCCGGCGCCGCCTTGGCCGGAGCCCGGTCCAGCGCCGCCAGGGCGATCCGGACGCCCTCGGCGAGCTGCGGGTCCTCCCCCGCCGCCCACGCGTGCGGGGGGAACAGCACCTCGACGTCCGGGTCGACCCCGTGGTTCTCCACGCCCCAGCCGTACCGCTCGGACCAGAACGCGTACTTGGGCTGGGTCACCAGGGTGCCGTCCACCAGCGAGTACCGGCTGTCGATGCCGATCACCCCGCCCCAGGTGCGGGTGCCGACCACGGGGCCGATGCCGAGTGCCTGGATGGCGGCGTTGACGATGTCGCCGTCGGAACCCGAGTACTCGTCGGCCAGCGCGACGACCGGCCCGCGCGGCGCGTCCTCCGGGTACGGCGCCGGGCTGGCGATGTCCCGGGCGATGCCCCATCCGACGATCCGCCGGGCCAGCTTCTCGATCACCAGCTGGGAGGTGTGCCCGCCCCGGTTGCCCCGGATGTCGACGATCACGCCCTCCCTGGCCATCTCCGACCGCAGGTCCCGGTGGATCTGCGCCCAGCCGGTGGTCTGCATGTCGGGGATGTGCAGGTAGCCGAGCCGCCCGTCGGACAGCTCCCGGACGGCGGCCCGCCGGCCGGTGACCCAGTCGTGGTAGCGCAGCGGCTCCTCGTCGGCGAGCGGGACGACGACGGGGTGACGCCGGTCGGTGCCGTCCTTGCCGGCCACGGTCAGCTCGACCGGCTGCCCGGCGGTGCCCGCCAGCAGCGGCGCCGGGCCGGTCACCGGATCGACCGGGCGCCCGTTGACCGCCAGGACGGCGTCCCCGGGGCGGATCGCGGCACCGGGCGCCGCCAGCGGCGAGCGGGCCCGGGGGTCGGAGGACTCGCCGGGCAGGATCCGGGAGATCCGCCAGGCGTCGCCGTCCTTGACGAGGTCGGCGCCGAGCAGGCCCTGTCGGCGGGCCGGCTCGGTGTGCAGGCCGTGCGGCAGCACGTAGGCGTGCGAGGTGCCCAGCTCGCCGTGCACCTCCCAGAGCAGGTCGACCAGGTCGTCGTGGGAGCCGATCCGGTCCACCAGCGGCCGGTACCGGGCCAGCACGCCCGCCCAGTCCACGCCGTCGAGGTCCGGGCGCCAGAAGTTGTCGCGCATCAGGCGGCCGTTCTCGTCGAACATCTGCCGCCACTCGGCGGCCGGGTCGACGGTCACCCGGAGCCGGGCGAGGTCGACCTCGATCTCGTCGTCCTCGCCGACCGCCTTGTGGTCGGCGGGCACGATCCGCAGCTCGCCCTCGTCCAGCACCGCGAGCCGGGTGCCGTCGCCGCTCACCGCGAACGAGTCCAGCCCGTCCACCAGTTGCTCGGCCCGGCGCTTGCGGAGGTCGAACCGCTCCAGCGTGGGGCGCGGCCGCTCGTCCTCCAGCGAGGCCGCCTCGTCGCCGAGCTCGCCGACCAGCGGGACGCGCGTCCAGAGCACGCCGTCCTTGGCGGCCCGCAGCGAGCCGAACCGGCCGCCCTCGACCGGGAACGGCACGATCCGGTCGGCGATGCCGTCGAGGTCGACCCGGGTGACCGGCGGCGCGTCGGCCGTGCCCTCCTCGCCCTCCGTCTTCTTGCCCTTGGGCTCGTCATCCTCGCCGCCGACCGGCCGACCGGCCCGCCGCGGCCCGAACGGGGACGGCGTGTCGGCGGCCAGCGTGATCAGGTACGGGCGGCAGCCGTTCGGGAAGGACAGGTCGAAGACGTGCGAGTCGTAGACCGGGTCGAAGTTGCGCACCGAGAGGAACGCCAGGTGCCGGCCGTCCGTGGTGAAGGCCGGCGAGGTGTCGATGAACCGCTGCGGGGTGGCCTCGGACACCGTCCGGGTGGTCAGGTTGGCCAGCACGATCTGGCGCAGCGACCACGGCCCGAGGGCGGGCTGGGACCAGGCCAGCCAGGCCGAGTCCGGGCTGAACGCCAGGCCGCTGACCTCGCCGTCGGTGCTGTGCGCCAGCTCGTGCACGACGCCGTCGGTCAGGGCGACCAGCAGGACCCGGCCGTCGTGCGCGCCGACCGCCACCTGCTTGCCGTCCGGCGAGACGAGCAGCGACCGGACCCGGCCGAGCTGCCCGGCGGCCAGCCGGCGGCGCTCGGTGCCGAGCACCGCGGGGGCGTACTCGATCGCGTCCTCGCCCTCGGCGTCGGTCACCCAGACCACGCCCTGCCCGCCGTCCTCGCCCGAACCGGGCACCACGCGGGCGAGTCGGCCGCGCACGCCCGGCGACTCGTCCAGGACGCGGGCCGGGCCCTCCCGGTGGGTCAGCCAGTGCACGGTCCCGCGCACCACGACGGCGCCGGCCCGGCCGGTGCGGTCGGGCGCGGCGGTCTCCAGCCAGTGCGCGGCCGGGACCGGACGCGGGCGGCGGCCGGTGCGCGGACCCGCCAGCCGGACGTCGAGGCGCCGCGGCTCCGCGTCGGCCAGGTCGTCCAGCAGCCAGAGGTCGCCCGCGGTGTGCCAGACGACGCGGGTGCCGTCGGTGGCGGCGTTGCGGGCGTAGAAGCCGTCCGGGGAGGAGGAGTGGCGGCGCAGGTCGGTGCCGTCCGGGAGGCTGGACCAGAGGTCGCCGACGCCCTCGTGGTCGGAGAGGAAGGCGATCCTCGCCCGGTCCGCCTCCCCCACCCAGAGCGGCGAGTCGATGTTCCCGGTCAGCTCCTCGTGGATCCGGTCGAACCGCTCCGTACCGATCCACAGCTTGCCGGTCCGCCCGCCCCGGTACCGCTTCCACCAGGCCGGCTCCACGCCGAACGCGGAGACCAGCAGCACCCTCCCCCCGCCTTCGGCCGGGGGCGCCCCCGAGCCGCCCGCCTCGAAGGACAGCCCGCCGACCGGCCCGTACGGCAGCCGTTCCGGCTCACCGCCGTCCAGCGGCACCGCGTGGGCCCAGGTGCGGCGCAGCGAGCCCTGTCCGGCGGCGGTGGTGGCGATCGGCCGGCCGTCCGGGGTCCAGCCGCGCAGCTGGGTCTGGGCGTCGCCCCAGTGGGTCAGCCGTCGGGACGGGCCGCCGTCCACCGGGACGACGTGCACCTCGGGTGCGCCGTCGCGGGCGGAGGTGAAGGCGACGTGCCGCCCGTCCGGGGAGAATCTCGGGCGGCGCACCGGGAGGTGATCGGCCGTCAGTCTCCAGGCCCGGCCGCCGTCCAGCGGGGCGAGCCACACGTCGTTCTCGGCGACGAAGGTGAGGAGGTCGCCGTGGAGGTGCGGGTGGCGCAGGTAGGCGCCGGCGGGGGTGCTTTCGGGTTCGCTCACACCGCCACCCTAGGCACCCGTGCCCGGCCCACGCCCGGTTTTCGCCGACCAGGACCCCCTGTCGGGGGACCGGGGATCCGGGGGTCGCCCGGCCCGCCCGGCCCGCCGCCCCGCTCGAACGGCCCGGTGCGGTCGGCTCAGCTCCAGCGGCCGGTGCGGCCCAGCAGCAGGGCCCCGGCCGCCACCCCTGCCGTGGAGGTGCGCAGCACCGACAGGCCGAGCCGGAACGGCTTCGCCCCGGCCTCGGCGAAGGCCGCCAGCTCCTCCGGGGAGACGCCGCCCTCGGGGCCGACCACCAGCACGAGGTCCCCGGAGTCCGGGAGCACGGCCCCGGCCAGCGGCTCGGCGCCCTCCTCGTGCAGCACGGCGGCGAACGCCGCGCCGGCCAGCACCGGGACCAGTTGCCGGGTGGTCAGCGGCTCGCGGACCTCGGGGAACCGCAGCCGGCGGGACTGCTTGCCGGCCTCCCGCGCGGTGGCGCGCCACTTGGCGAGCGCCTTGGCGCCGCGGTCGCCCTTCCACTGGGTGATGCAGCGGGAGGCCGACCAGGGGATCACCACGTCCACCCCGACCTCGGTCATGGTCTCCACCGCCAGCTCGCCGCGGTCGCCCTTGGGCAGCGCCTGGACCACGACGATCCGGGGCGCCGGCTCGGCCTCGCGGCGGACGGCCGTCACCGTCACCTCGATCGCGTCCTTGCCGTGCACCGCCGCGACGGTGCCGTCCACCCCGAGGCCGAGCCCGTCGGCCAGGGTCACGGCCTCGCCCGCCTCCAGCCGCTTCACCGCCGCCGCGTGCCGCCCCTCGGGCCCGTCCAGCCGGACCAGCACGCCGGGGGCGGCGGTGGCGATCCGCTCGGTCTCGACGACGAACACGGGCGCGGTCATGGGGTCTTCCTCCGGAATGGGTCGGGCGGTGGAACGACGGCGCCCGGCACCCCGGCGACGGAGGTCGCGGAGTGCCGGGCGCCGGAGCCGTCAGCGGCCGATGAAGGCGTCCTTCAGGCGGGAGAACAGGCCCTGCTGCCCGGGCGCGAACTGGCCGGACGGCCGCTCCTCACCGCGCAGCACCGCGAGGCGGCGCAGCAGGTCCTCCTGCTCGGGGTCGAGCTTGGAGGGCGTCTGCACCTCGACGTGCACTATCAGGTCGCCCCGGCCGCCGCCGCGCAGATGGGTGATGCCGCGACCGTGCAGCGGGATCGACTGTCCGGACTGGGTGCCGGGCCGGATGTCGACCTCCTCCAGCCCGTCCAGGGTCTGCAACGGCACCTGGGTGCCGAGCGAGGCGGCCGTCATCGGGATGGTGACGGTGCAGTGCAGGTCGTCGCCGCGCCGCTGGAACACCGTGTGGGCGGTCTCGGCGATCTCGACGTAGAGGTCGCCGGCCGGGCCGCCGCCGGGGCCGACCTCGCCCTCGCCGGCCAGCTGGATCCGGGTGCCGTTGTCGACACCGGCGGGGATCTTGACGGTGAGGGTGCGGCGGGCGCGGACCCGGCCGTCGCCGGCGCACTCCGGGCACGGGGTGGGCACGACGGTGCCGAAGCCCTGGCACTGCGGGCAGGGGCGGGAGGTCATGACCTGGCCCAGGAAGGACCGGGTGACCTGGGAGACCTCGCCCTTGCCGCGGCACATGTCGCAGGTCTGCGCGGAGGTGCCGGGGGCCGCGCCCTCGCCGCTGCAGGTGGTGCAGGTGACGGCCGTGTCGACCTGGAGTTCCTTGGTGGTGCCGAAGGCGGCCTCCTCCAGGGTGATCTCCAGCCGGATCATGGCGTCCTGGCCCCGGCGGGTCCGCGACCGCGGGCCGCGCTGGCCCGAGGCGGCGCCGAAGAAGGCGTCCATGATGTCGGAGAAGCCGAAGCCCGCCGCGCCCGCGCCGAAGCCGCCCGCGCCGCCGTTCGGCGACAGCGGGTCACCGCCGAGGTCGTAGACCTGGCGCTTCTGCGGGTCGGAGAGCACCTCGTAGGCGGCGTTGATCTCCTTGAACCGCTCCTGCGTCTTCGGGTCCGGGTTGACGTCCGGGTGCAGTTCGCGTGCCAGGCGCCGGAACGCCTTCTTGATCTCGTCCTGCCCCGCATCCCGTCGGACGCCGAGTACCGCGTAGTAGTCCGTGGCCACCAAATGCTCCGCTTGTTCCGCCTGTAGAAGTGCTTGCGACTGGAACCACCGTCAGGGTCCTGACGGTGGCCGTTCCTACGACTCGGCCAGGATCTGGCCCACGTACCGTGCCACCGCTCGCACCGCCCCCATTGTGCCCGGATAGTCCATCCGGGTCGGACCGATCACACCCAGTTTGGCCACGCTCTCGTCGCCCGAACCGTAACCGACCGAGACGACGGAGGTGGAATTGAGGCCCTCGTAGGCGTTCTCACGCCCGATCCGGACCGTCATCCCGGCGTCCGCGGTCTCACCCAGGAGGCGGAGCAGGATGACCTGTTCCTCCAGTGCCTCCAGCACCGGCTGGATGGTCAACGGGAAGTCGTGGCCGAAACGGGTCAGGTTGGCCGTGCCGGCCAGCATGATCCGTTCCTCGTTCTGCTCGGCGAGCGCCTCGAAGAGCGTCGCCAGGACCGTCGCGACGGTCGGCCGGTCCCCCGCCTCGAACTGCGCGGGAAGGTCCTCCAGCAGTCCCGGGACCTCGGGGAGCCGCTGTCCGGCGGCCCGCACGTTGATCCGGGCCCGGAGGTCGGCCAGGACGGTCTCGCCCACCGCCCCGGGGCAGTCCACCATCCGCTGCTCGACCCGGCCGGTGTTGGTGATCAGCACCAGCATCACCTTGGCCGGGGCCAGCGCGACCAGCTCGATGTGCCGCACGGTGGACCGGGAGAGCGAGGGGTACTGCACCACCGCGACCTGGCGGGTCAGCTGGGCGAGCAGCCGCACCGTACGGGCGACCACGTCGTCGAGGTCGACCGCCCCGTCCAGGAAGTGCCGGATCGCCCGCCGCTCGGGCGCGCTCATCGGCTTGACCTCGGCCAGCCGGTCCACGAACAGGCGGTACCCCTTGTCGGTGGGGATGCGCCCGGCGCTGGTGTGCGGCTGGTGGATGTAACCGTCCTCCTCCAGCGCGGCCATGTCGTTGCGGACGGTCGCCGGGGAGACCCCGAGGTTGTGCCGTTCCACGAGGGCCTTGGAGCCGACCGGCTCCTCCGTCCCCACGTAGTCCTGGACGATGGCGCGAAGCACCGCGAGTTTGCGGTCGTCCAGCTGGCGGACCTCACCGGCCATGGGCACGCACCTCCGTCTTCACGCGTTGTCCGATATGACATGTGTCCGTTTCGAGCCGCTTCGCCCGTTCCGGGAGGAACCGGGCTTGGCACTCGGAACATACGAGTGCCAGGACCCTACCTGCCAGTGTAAGGCCCGGGTCCGACGGCAGGAACGGCCCGGCCGGAGTGATCCTGCCCGCAGTTCGCGGCGCGCGGGTGATGCCGCGGGCCCGGCCTGGTGGCAGCATCGGAAGCGGACGGCGAACGGAGGACCAGCGATGTCGACCTCGGGCCAGCACTCCCGTTTCGCGCCGGACCGCGGCCTGACCGGCCGGATGGTCGGCACGATGTTCGTGATCGGGCTGCTGTACGTCGGATTCACCGGGCTGTTGATCGTGCTGCTGCGCGGCGCCTGGCCGATCGTCGTCCTGATCTCGGGCGGCCTGTTCGTCGCCCAGTTCTGGTTCAGCGACAAGATCACCGAACGGGCCATGGGGGCGCACCGGGTCACCCCCGAGCAGTACCCGCAGCTGCACGGCACCGTCGACCGGCTCTGCGCGCTGGCCGACATGCCCAAACCCCGGGTGGCGGTCGCCGACAACGACATGCCGAACGCCTTCGCCACCGGCCGCAACCCGAAGAACGCGGTGGTCTGCGTCACCACCGGGCTGCTGCGCCGGCTGGAGCCGGAGGAACTGGAGGGCGTGCTCGCCCACGAGCTGTCCCACGTCGCCCACCGGGACGTCGCGGTGATGACCGTCGCCGGGTTCCTCGGTGTCCTCGCCGGAGCCATGACCCGGATCGCCATGTACGGCGGGTTCATGGGCGGCGGCCGCAACAGCAACGACTCCAACGCCGCGATCGCCGCCCTGATCGTCCCGCTGGTGTCGGTGGTCGTGTACGCGATCAGCTTCCTGCTGACCCGGCTGCTCTCCCGCTACCGGGAGCTGGCGGCCGACCGGGCCGCCGCCCAGCTCACCGGCCGTCCCAGCGCGCTGGCTTCGGCGCTCACCAAGGTGACCGGCCAGATCGCCGCCATCCCGACCAGGGACCTGCGCCAGGCGCAGGCCTACAACGCCTTCTACTTCGCCCCCGCGCTGAGCGCCCGGGAGACCGCCGGCCGGCTGCTCTCCACCCACCCGACGCTGGAGCAGCGGCTGGAGCAGCTGGCCGAGATCTCCACCCGGCTCGGCCACTGAACCGCCTCCTCCTCCGGGAAAGGGACCACCGTGGGAATCCTGGACGCCCTGTTCGGCCGCACCAAGCCCGTGCGGCCCGACCTCGACCAGCTGTTCGGCGTGCCGTCCGCCGCGATCACCCTGGAGGCCGCGGCCGGTTTCCGGCCCACCGGGGTCGGGTCGGTCTGCTTCGCCTCCGTGGAGGGCGGGGCCTTCGGCGAGGTCGAACGGCAGGTCCGGGCCCTCCTGGACGCCGACACCGAGCGCGGCGGCGTCCCCGTCGAGGCGTCCAAGGACGCGTACGGCTACTCCTGGCTGCTGGCCCGGCACGCTCCCGGGGAACTGCCGGAGCTGGTCAACGACCTGCACGCGGTCAACAGCGAGCTGGAGGCGAACGGCTTCGGGCCGCAGCTGCTCTGCTCGCTCGTCGCCTTCCGCGACGAGGGGGGCCGGCCGCTGGCGCTGGTCTACCTGTACAAGCGCGGCACCTTCTACCCCTTCGCGCCGGCGGCGGGCGGCGGGGAGAAGCGCGACAGCCCGCTGGAACTGCAGGTCAACGCCCTGCTCGGGAACGACCTGCGGCTGGAGAAGGACCTCACCCGCTGGTTCCCGGTCTGGGGCGCGCCAGGGCTCTGACCCTCCGTCCGTCTTCCCTATAGTCGCTGCATGCACAGCCGCCGGTACGGACCCGACCTGACCCCGCCGTGGAAGCGGCAGCAGCCCGCCCCCGAGGTGCCCGCCGAGCGGGACCTCGTGGTCGAGGAGGCGGAAACCGGCTTCTGCGGGGCGGTGGTGCGCTGCGAGAAGACCGCCGAGGGGTTCACCGTCACCCTGGAGGACCGGTTCGGCAAGCACCGGGTCTTCCCGCTGGTCCCGCGCGGCTTCCTGCTGGAGGGGCGTGTGGTCACCCTGGTCCGGCCCACCGGGCCGGCCCCCGCGCGCACGCCCGGCCGGACCGCCTCCGGCTCGGTCGCGGTGCCCGGCGCCCGCGCCCGGGTGGCCCGCGGGTCCCGGATCTACGTCGAGGGCCGGCACGACGCCGAGCTGGTCGAACGGGTCTGGGGCGACGACCTGCGGGTCGAGGGCGTGGTGGTCGAGTACCTGGAGGGGATCGACGACCTGCCCGCGATCGTCGCCGACTTCGCCCCCGGCCCCGGCCGGCGTCTCGGCGTCCTGGTGGACCACCTGCTGCCCGGCACCAAGGAGCACCGGATCGCCGCCCGGGTCACCGGCGAGGCCGTGCTCGTGGTGGGACACCCCTACGTGGACGTCTGGCAGGCCGTGAAGCCGTCCAGTGTCGGCATCCCCGGCTGGCCCGCCGTCCCGCGCGGCGAGGAGTGGAAGGAGGGCGTCTGCCGCCGTCTCGGCTGGCCGGTGGACACCCCCGCCGCCTGGAAGCGGATCCTCGCCTCGGTGGACTCCTACAGGGACCTGGAGCCGGAGCTGCTCGGCCGGGTCGAGGAGCTGATCGACTTCGTCACCCTGCCGGACTGAGGCGCGTCAGGCGTACGTCCGGAAGTCGGCGGTGTCGGCGCCAGCGAAGATCAGTCCACCAGGTCACGCACGACCGCGTCGGCCAGCAGGCGGCCCCGGAGGGTCAGGGTGGCGCGGCCCGCGGAGTGGGATCCGGCGTCGAGGAGGCCGTCGGCGAGGTGCTGCCGGGCGGCCTTCAGGCCGGTGTCCGTCAGCAGGTCCAGCGGGATGCCCTCGGCGAGGCGCAGCTCCAGGAGGATCCGCTCGACCCGGCGGTCCTCGGCGGTGAGCCGCTCGCGGCCCTGGGCGGGGCTGCGGTGCCCGGTGAGGGCCTGCGCGTAGGCGGCGGGGTGCTTGGCGTTCCACCAGCGGACGCCGCCGACGTGGCTGTGGGCGCCGGGGCCGGCGCCCCACCAGTCGCCGCCGGTCCAGTAGAGCTCGTTGTGACGGCAGCGGCCCTCCGGGGTGGTGGACCAGTTGGAGACCTCGTACCAGGAGTAGCCGGCGGCGGTGAGCGCCTCCTCGGCGATCAGGTAGCGGTCGGCGTGCACGTCGTCGTCGATCATCGGCAGCTCGCCGCGCTTGACCCGGGCGGCGAGCTTCGTGCCGTCCTCGACGATCAGCGAGTACGCGGAGACGTGGTCCGGCCCGGCGCCGATCGCGGCGTCCAGAGAGGCCCGCCAGTCGTCGTCGGACTCGCCGGGGGTGCCGTAGATCAGGTCGAGGTTCACGTGCTCGAAGCCGGCGGCGCGGGCCTCGGCGACGCACGCCTCGGGGCGGCCCGGGGTGTGGTGGCGGTCGAGCAGCTGGAGGACGTGCGGCCGCGCGCTCTGCATGCCGAAGGAGACCCGGTTGTAGCCGCCCGCGCGCAGTTCGGCGAGGTAGGCCGGGTCGACCGACTCCGGGTTGGCCTCGGTGGTCACCTCGGCGCCGTCGGCGAGCCCGAACTCCTCCCGGATCGCGGCGAGCATCCGCACCAGGTCGCCGGCGGGCAGGAGCGTGGGGGTGCCGCCGCCGAGGAAGACGGTGCGCACCGGCAGGTCGGCACCGCCCAGCACCTTCCGGGCGTGGCGGATCTCGGCCACCACGTTGTCGGCGTACGTCTCCTGGGAGGCGACGGTGCCCGAGGCGCGCAGCTCGGTGGCGGTGTAGGTGTTGAAGTCGCAGTAGCCGCAGCGGCTCGCGCAGTAGGGCACGTGCAGGTAGAAGCCGAACGGCCGGGAGCCGAGTCCGTCGAGCGCGGATGCGGGCAGGGAACCGTCGGACGGCACCGGTTCGCCGTCGGGGAGTGCGGAGGGCATGACCCCATTGTCCCGTACGGCCCGGGTGGTCCTCCGGTCCGTACGGGACGGCGACGGTCAGGCCTCGTTGCTGCCCGCGTACATCGCGGTGACGGCGTCCGCGTACTCGCGCTCGACCACGGGCCGCTTGATCTTCAGGCTCGGGGTGAGCTCACCGTGCTCGACGTCCAGGTCGCGCGGCAGAAGGTGGAACTTCTTCACCGTCTGCCAGCGCTGGAGGTCGGCGTTGAGCCGCTGCACGAACCCGTCGATCAGCTGGTGGACCTGCGGGTCGGCGACCACCTCGGTGTAGGACCTGCCGGCCAGGCCGCGCTCGGCGGCCCACGGCATGATCGCCGACTCGTCCAGGCCGATCAGCGCGGTGCAGTAGTTGCGGCCGTTGCCGATGACCAGGATGTTGCTGACGAACGGACAGACCGCCTTGAACTTGCCCTCCACCTCGCTGGGCGCGACGTACTTGCCGCCGGAGGTCTTGAACATGTCCTTCTTGCGGTCGGTGATCCGCAGGAAGCCGTCCGCCGACAGCTCTCCGATGTCCTCGGTGTGGAACCAGCCGTCGGCCTCCAGCACCTCGGCGGTCTTCTCCGGCAGGTTGTGGTAGCCGCGCATGATGCCGGGGCCGCGCAGCAGGATCTCGCCGTCCTCGGCGATCCTGACCTCGGTGCCGGGCAGCGGGCGGCCGACCGTGCCGACCCGGATGTCCTCCGCCCGGTTGACGCTCGAACCGGCGCTGGTCTCGCTCAGGCCGTAGCCCTCCAGGATCGGCACCCCGGCGCCGACGAAGAAGTACCCGATCTCGGGTGCGAGCGCGGCGCTGCCGGAGACCGCACCGCGCAGCCGCCCGCCGAACGCCGCCCGGATCTTCGCGTACACCAGCCGGTCGGCCAGCGAGTGCTTCAGGCCGAGGGCGAACGGGACGCGGTCGCTGCCGGTGGCGATCCGGTTGGCCTGGGCGGTCCGGGCGTACTCGCGGGCGGTCCGGGCGGCCCACAGGAAGATCCTGTACTTGGCGCCGCCCTCGGCCCGGGCCTTGCCGGCGATGCCGTTGTAGACCTTCTCGAAGATGCGCGGCGCCGAGGCCATGATGGTCGGCCGGATGACCGGCAGGTTGTGGATGATCCGCTCGACCCGGCCGTCCACGGCCATCACGTGGCCGGTGGCGATCTGCCCCGAGATCAGCGTCTTGCCGAAGACGTGCGACAGCGGCAGCCACATGAACTGCACGTCGTCGGCGGCCAGCAGCCCGCTCGCCTCCTGCGCTCTCCCCTCGTACGCCCAGCAGTCGTGCACCAGGCGCACGCCCTTCGGACGGCCGGTGGTGCCGGAGGTGTAGATGAGGGTGGCCAGCTGCTCCTTGTCGAGCGCGGCGACGGTCCGCTCGACGACGCCCGGGTGCTCGGCCAGGTAGTCGGCCCCGAGCTGCTCCAGCTCGGCGAGGGTGACGATCTTGAGCCCGGCGGCGTCGGGGGTCTCGGCCGGCGCGTCGAACAGGATCACGGTCTGCAGCTCGGGCAGCCGCTCACGCTCGGCGACCACCTTGGCCAGCTGCACGGCGTTCTCCGCGAACATCGCCCGGGAGCCCGAGTCGGAGAGGATGAACGCGGTCTCGTCGGCGTTGGTGCTCGGGTAGACGGCGGTGGTCGCCGCACCCGCGCACATGTTGCCGAGGTCGGCGAGGATCCATTCCAGCCGGGTGGAGGAGGACAGGGCGACCCGGTCCTCCGAACGGATGCCCAGCGACAGCAGGCCGGCCGCCACCGCGTACACCCGGGCCGCGGCCTGCGCCCAGGTCACCGAACGCCACTGCTCGGCGCCCGGGGCACTGTCCGCCGCCTGCTCGTCCACCGGGGCCGGGTAACGGTAGGCCTCGGCGCCCGGGGTGGCGGCGACCCGCTCCAGGAACAGGTGGGCGACGGAGGCAGGACGCCCGGCGACGATGTCGGCGCGGCCGGAGTCGATCAGGGAGTGCGCGGAACTCAACGAGGACCTCCGGGAGCGGGTGGCCGTCTGAGGGAAGGCTCTGAGGGATTGTCGCGGCGTCCGTGGGGGCGGTCACCGACCCCCTTCGGCAACCAGGCCGGTACCGGTGAGTAACAAGGGGGCAATCAGCAGCCTAGGGGGAAACCGGTCATTCCGTAAGAGGGAGCGGCCAGCTGGCACCCTCCCGATCCCCCGGTGCACGGCACCACCCCGCCCACCGGAACGTTCGGCAAAGGGCTGGACAAAGATCCGGCTCGCTTGGCGGGAATGGCCTGAACGAGCCCGCCGAAGAACGAGAATTGGGATGCCAAAGCCGCCGCCGACGACAAGAGTGAGCCAGTGCTGATCAGACTGCTCAGGGCGTACCTTCGCCCGTACACCCGACCGATCACCCTGCTGGTGCTGCTCCAGCTGATTTCCACCCTCGGCCTGCTCTACCTGCCGACGCTCAACGCCGACATCATCGACGACGGCGTGGTGAAGGGTGACACCGGATACATCCTGCGCGTGGGCGCGGTGATGATCGGCATCACCGTGCTCCAGACCCTCTGCGCCATCAGCGCCGTCTACTACGGCGCACGCACCGCGATGGCAGTCGGCCGGGACGTCCGGGCCGACATCTTCGACCGCGTGCAGAGCTTCTCCTCCCGCGAGATGGGCCAGTTCGGCGCCCCCTCGCTGATCACCCGGACCACCAACGACGTCCAGCAGGTCCAGATGCTGGTCCTGATGTCCTTCACCATGATGGTGGCCGCGCCGATCATGTGCATCGGCGGCATCATCATGGCTCTCAACCAGGACGTACCGCTCTCCGGCCTGCTGCTCGCCGTCGTGCCCACCCTCGGCGCGGTCGTCATCGTGCTGGTGCGGGCACTCCGCCCGCGCTTCCGCAGCATGCAGGAGAAGATCGACACCGTGAACCGGGTGCTGCGCGAGCAGATCACCGGTATCCGGGTCATCCGGGCCTTCGTCAAGGACGACCACGAGCAGGCCCGGTTCGCCGGCGCCAACGAGGACCTCACCGGGGTCTCGCTCCAGGTCGGCAAGCTGATGGCCTACCTGTTCCCCAGCGTGATGCTGGTCGTGAACGTCTCCAGCGTCGCCGTGCTCTGGTTCGGCGCCCACCGGATCGACAGCGGCGACATGGAGATCGGCGCTCTCACGGCCTTCCTCTCCTACCTGCTGCAGATCCTGATGAGCGTCATGATGGCCACCTTCATGTTCATGATGGTGCCGCGCGCCGAGGTGTGCGCCGAACGGATCCAGGAGGTGCTCACCACCAGCTCCAGCGTCGTCCCGCCGTCCGAGCCCGTCACCGAGGTGCTCCGCCGCGGCCACCTCGAACTGCGCGACGTCGAGTTCCGCTACCCCGGTGCCGAGGCCTCCGTCCTGCGGGGCATCGACATCGCCGCCCGCCCGGGCGAGACCACGGCCGTCATCGGTTCCACCGGCAGCGGGAAGTCCACCCTGCTCGGCCTCGTCCCCCGGCTCTTCGACGCCACCACGGGCCAGGTCCTGCTCAACGGCGTCGACGTCCGCGAACTCGCCCCCGAGACCATCGCCGACAGTGTCGGACTGGTCCCGCAGAAGCCCTACCTGTTCTCCGGCACCGTGGCCAGCAACCTCCGCTACGGCCGGCCGGACGCCACCGACGAGGAACTCTGGAAGGCCCTGGAGATCGCCCAGGCCAAGGAGTTCGTCGAACAGCTCGCCGAAGGTCTGGACGCGCCGATCGCCCAGGGCGGCGGCAACGTCTCCGGCGGCCAGCGCCAGCGCCTGGCCATCGCCCGCACCCTGGTCCGGCGGCCCGACATCTACCTCTTCGACGACTCCTTCTCCGCGCTCGACTACGCCACCGACGCCCGGCTGCGCAAGGCCCTCGCACGCGAGACCGCCGACGCCACCGTGGTGATCGTCGCCCAGCGCGTCTCCACCATCCGCGACGCCGACCGGATCATCGTCCTCGACGAAGGCGCCGTGGTCGGCAGCGGCACCCACGGCGAACTCATGGCCGGCAACCCGACGTACCGGGAGATCGTGCTCTCCCAGCTCACCGAGCAGGAGGCGGCGTGACCACGCCCGACAAGCCCGCGCCGGACCCGAAGAAGTCGCCCGCCGGCGGCCCGGGAGGTCCCGGAGGCCCGGGAGGTCCCGGAGGCCCTGGTGGTCCCGGGGGCTTCGGCGGTCCCGGCGGTCCTGGCGGTCCCGGTGGCCCCGGTGGCCCCGGCAGGGGCGGCCCCGGCGGGCCCCCGAAGGCCGCCGGCGACTCCCAGGCCGCCGCCGCCCGCCGCGGCCCGGCCGGCCCCGGACGCTTCATGGGCGGCCAGGGCGCCGAGAAGTCCATGGACTTCAAGGGCTCCGGCAAACGCCTGCTCAAACTGCTCCGCCCGGAGCGCGCCCTGATCGCCGGCGTCCTCGCCCTCGGCGTGCTCAGCATCGGCTGCGCCGTCATCGGCCCCAAGATCCTCGGCCACGCCACCGACCTGATCTTCGCCGGCGTCGTCAGCGGCCGCTTCCCCGCCGGGGCCTCCAAGCAGGAGGTCGTCGACGCCATGCGCGGACGCGGCGACACCGACATCGCCGACCTGCTCTCCTCGGTCGACTTCACCCCCGGCCAGGGCATGGACTTCGACGCCATCGGCAGCATCCTGCTCTGGGTCCTGGCGATCTACGTCGCGTCCTCCGTCTTCGGCGTCGTCCAGGGCCGGCTCGCCGCGCGTGCCATCCAGCGGGCCGGCTACCGGCTGCGCCAGAGCGCCGAGGCCAAGCTCGCCCGGCTGCCGCTCAGCTACTTCGACAAGCAGCCGCGCGGCGAGGTGCTCAGCCGGGTCACCAACGACATCGACAACATCAGCCAGACCATGCAGCAGACCACCGGCCAGGTGATCAACTCGCTGCTCACCGTCGTCGGCGTGCTCGCCATGATGTTCTGGATCTCCTGGCTGCTCGCGCTGATCGCACTGATCGCCGTACCGCTCTCCGTCGTCGTCGCCACCCGGGTCGGCAAGCGCGCCCAGCCGCAGTTCGTCCAGCAGTGGAGGTCCACCGGGCAGCTCAACGCCCACATCGAGGAGATGTACACCGGCCACACCCTGGTCAGGGTCTTCGGCCGGCAGAAGGAGTCCGCGGCCACCTTCCGCGAGCACAACGAGGCCCTGTACGCCGCCAGCTTCAAGGCCCAGTTCATCTCCGGCATCATCCAGCCCGCGATGATGCTCATCGGCAACCTGCAGTACGTGCTGATCGCCGTGGTCGGCGGTCTGCGGGTGGCCACCGGCGCGCTGTCCATCGGCGACGTCCAGGCGTTCATCCAGTACTCCCGGCAGTTCAGCCAGCCGCTCACCCAGGTCGCCAGCATGGCCAACCTGGTGCAGTCCGGCGTCGCCTCCGCCGAGCGCATCTTCGAACTCCTCGACTCGCCCGAGCAGACCCCCGAGCCGGCCATGCCGGAACGCCCCGACGCCCTGCGCGGCCGGGTCGTCTTCCAGGACGTCGCGTTCCGCTACGACCCGGGCAAGCCGCTCATCGAGGACCTCTCGCTCAAGGTCGAACCCGGTCAGACCGTCGCCATCGTCGGCCCGACCGGCGCCGGCAAGACCACCCTGGTCAACCTGCTGATGCGGTTCTACGAGGTGAGCTCCGGCCGGATCACCCTCGACGGGGTGGACATCGCCGCCATGTCCCGCGAGGACCTGCGCTCCGGCATCGGCATGGTCCTCCAGGACACCTGGCTGTTCGGTGGCACCATCGCCGACAACATCGCCTACGGCGCCGACGGCGCCACCCGCGAACAGGTCGTCGAGGCCGCCCGGGCCGCACACGTGGACCGCTTCGTCCGCACCCTGCCGGACGGCTACGAGACCGTCATCGACGACGACGGCGCCGGCGTCAGCACCGGCGAGAAGCAGCTGATCACCATCGCCCGGGCCTTCCTCGCCCAGCCGTCGATCCTCGTCCTCGACGAGGCGACCAGCTCGGTCGACACCCGGACCGAGGTGCTCATCCAGCGCGCCATGGCCCGGCTGCGCAGCGGCCGCACCAGCTTCGTGATCGCCCACCGGCTCTCCACCATCCGGGACGCCGACGTGATCCTGGTGATGGAGAACGGCTCGATCGTCGAGCAGGGCACGCACGACGAGCTGATCGCCGCCGACGCGGCGTACGGACGCCTCTACAAGGCGCAGTTCGCCGAAGCGGTCGCCGAGCGGGAATGACCCCGGCGGACGCCGGGCGGGGGGCCCGGGGGGGGGGGCCCCCCGCCGGGCCCCCCCCGGCGCCCCCCCCGCCGGGGGGGCGGGGGGGCGGGGGGGCGGGGGTGCGGGGAGGACGGCCCGACGGCCGTACCGCCCCGGGCTCCCGCGCGTCCGGGTGTCCGGGTGTCCGGGTGTCCGGGTGTCCGGGCTGACCCGGTGGCCGCGCGTCCGGACGGCCGGGCCGGCGTTTCCCGCCCCGGTCGGGTCTTCATGATCGCGACGACCGGCGCTACGGTAGGGCCCGTGAGTGACGACCCGTCGACCGCGACCGTGCACGCCCCGGCCACCGGGCCCGACCAACCGCCGTCCGACCCCTTCGAGGTGAACCGGCGCTACCTCGGGTCGGTCGCCTACCGGCTGCTGGGCTCGTTCACCGACGCCGAGGACGTCCTCCAGGAAGCCTGGCTTCGCTGGCGCTCGGTCGACCGCTCCGCCGTCGCCGACCCCCGCGCCTTCCTCACCACGGTCGTCACCCGCCTCTGCTACGACCAGCTCGGCTCCGCCCGCGCCCGCCGGGAGGCCTACTTCGGCGAGTGGCTGCCCGAACCGGCCGTCTCGTACCAGGACGCCCCCGCCTCCCCCGCCGAGGTCGCCGAACTCGGCGAGTCCGTCTCGATGGCGCTGCTCGCCGTCATGGAACAGCTCACCCCGGCCGAGCGCGCCGCGTTCGTATTGCACGACGTCTTCGCCGTCGGCTTCGACGAGATCGCCGCCTCGCTGGACCGCACCCCCGACGCCGCCCGCCAGCTGGCCTCCCGGGCCCGCCGCCGGGTCAAGGCCGGCAGCCGCCGGTCCACCGCCGACCCGGCCGAGCACCGGCAGGCCGTCGAGGCGTTCGCCGCCGCCACCGCCCGCGGCGACATCGAGGGCCTGCTGGCCGTCCTCGACCCCGACGTGGTCTGGCACTCCGACGGCGGCGGCATCGTCACCGCCGGCGCCCGCCCGGTGTTCGGCGCCGACAAGGTCTCCCGGCTCGTCCGCGGCCTGGCCGCCAAGTTCCTCGCACCCGGCTGGAGCTTCGGCTTCGCGCTGGTCAACGGCGAGCCCGGGGTGATCTGGTACCCGCAGCCCGGGCTGGTCGGCGGCGTGATCGCGTTCACCGTCACCGACGGCCGGATCACCGAGGCGTACACCGTCGTCAACCCGGAGAAGCTCGCCCACCTGAACGTGGCAGCCTCCTGACCTTCCCGTGACGCAGATCACGGTCACAGTCCGCCCGGCCGCGTCGTCCCCTTCTCGAACACGCGCAGAAGCGCTCCCGGCAACCCCGGGGACGCCGCGAGAGGGCGCCCCCGGGCGCCGCGAAGGAGCGGGACGACATGACCGAGAAGCAGATCGTCGTACTGGGCGCCGGCTACGCGGGTCTCACCGCAGCGACCCGGGCCGGCAAGCGCGACCGCGTGACCCTGATCGCCCCCGAGAGCCGCTTCCTGCACCGCGTGCGCCAGCACGAGACCGCCGCCGGCCACCCCGAACACCGGCCCGCCGTCGCCGAGGTCCTGCGCGGCCGCCGCGTGCGGCACCTCCCGGCCCGCGCCACCCGGCTCGACCTCACCGCCCGCAAGGTCTTCCTCGACAACGGCGACGCCGTCGCCTACGACACCCTCGTCTACGCGCTCGGCAGCCGGACCGCCTGGCACGGCGTCCCCGGCGCCGCCGACCACGCCTACGGCGTCGAGCGGGCCGGCGAGGTGGCCGAACGGCTGCGCACCGCCGAACGGCCCGGCACCCTCGCCGTGGTCGGCGGTGGCGCCACCGGCATCGAACTGGCCGCCGAACTCGCCGAGGCCCACCCCGGGTGGAAGGTCCGGATCGTCGCCGCCGGCCAGGTCGGCGGCTGGTTCTCGGCCAAGGGCCGCCGCCACGTCCACACCGTGCTCCGCGGACTCGGCGCCGAGATCCACGAGCACCACACCGTCACCGCCGTCGACCCCGAGGGCCTCACCACCACGGCCGGCCGGATCCCCGCCGACCTCGTCGTCTGGGCCGCCGCCATGGAACCGCACCCGCTCGCCGCCGAGGCCGGCCTCACCGTCGGCCCGACCGGCCGGGCCGTCGTCGACGGCCACCTGCGGTCGGTCTCGCACCCCGACGTGTACGTGATCGGCGACGCCGCCGAGGTCACCGTCCCCGGCACCGGCACCCTGCGGATGGGCTGCGCCACCGCCCAGCCGATGGGCCGCTACCTCGGCAACGTCCTCGCCGGACGCACCGACAAGCCGTTCGCGTTCCGGTACGCCGTGCAGTGCCTGAGCCTCGGACGGCGCGAGGGCATGGTCCAGCTGATCCACGGCGACGACTCGATGCGGACCTCCGTCCTCACCGGCCTCACCGGACGGCTGATCAAGGCGGCCATCGTCAACGGCGTGGTCATGTCGCTGCGCTGAACCGAACCGCACCTGAAGCACCCCGGAACGCCCGAGGGGCCCGGGACGTCACGTCCCGGGCCCCTCGACGGCACCGTCGTTACTTCTTCTCCTTCGGCGCCTCTGCGTCCGTCGACAGCGCGGCGATGAAGGCCTCCTGCGGGACCTCCACCCGGCCGACCATCTTCATCCGCTTCTTGCCTTCCTTCTGCTTCTCCAGCAGCTTGCGCTTACGCGAGATGTCACCGCCGTAGCACTTCGCGAGGACGTCCTTGCGGATCGCCCGGACCGTCTCGCGGGCGATCACGCGCGAGCCGATGGCGGCCTGGATCGGCACCTCGAATTGCTGGCGCGGGATCAGCTTCTGCAGCTTGCCGGCCATCATCACGCCGTAGTTGTAGGCCTTGTCCTTGTGCACGATCGCGGAGAACGCGTCCACCGCGTCACCGTGCAGCAGGATGTCGACCTTCACCAGGTCGGCCGACTGCTCGCCGATCGGCTCGTAGTCGAAGGAGCCGTAACCGCGGGTCTTGGACTTCAGGTAGTCGAAGAAGTCGAAGACGATCTCCGCGAGCGGCAGCGTGTAGCGCAGCTCGACACGGTCCTCGGAGAGGTAGTCCATGCCCTGCAGGTTGCCGCGGCGGGACTGGCACAGCTCCATGATCGCGCCGACGAACTCGTTCGGCGCCAGGATGGTCCCGCGCACGACCGGCTCGTACACCTCGGCGATCTTGCCGGTCGGGAACTCGCTCGGGTTGGTGACGGTGTGCTCCGTGCCGTCCTCCATCACCACGCGGTAGATCACGTTCGGGGCGGTGGAGATCAGGTCGAGGTTGAACTCGCGCTCCAGGCGCTCCCGGATGATCTCCAGGTGCAGCAGGCCCAGGAAGCCGCAGCGGTAGCCGAAGCCGAGCGCGACCGAGGTCTCCGGCTCGTAGACCAGCGCGGCGTCGTTCAGCCGCAGCTTGTCCAGGGCGTCGCGGAGCAGCGGGTAGTCCGAGCCGTCCAGCGGGTAGAGGCCGGAGAACACCATCGGGCGCGGGTCCTTGTAGCCGCCCAGCGCCTCGGTCGCACCCTTGTGCATCGAGGTGATCGTGTCACCGACCTTGGACTGCCGGACGTCCTTCACGCCGGTGATGATGTAGCCCACCTCACCGACGCCGAGGCCGTCCGCGACCTTCGGCTCCGGCGAGATGACGCCGATCTCCAACAGCTCGTGCGTCGCGCCGGTCGACATCATCGCGATCCGCTCACGCTTGGTGAGCTGGCCGTCGACGACACGGACGTAGGTGACCACGCCGCGGTAGGAGTCGTAGACCGAGTCGAAGATCATCGCGCGGGCGGGGGCGTTCTTCACGCCGACCGGGGCCGGGATGTTGTCGACGATGTGGTCCAGCAGCTCCTCGACGCCGAGGCCGGTCTTGGCGCTGACCTTGAGCACGTCGCCCGGGTCGCACCCGATGATGTGCGCGATCTCCGCCGCGTACTTCTCGGGCTGCGCGGCCGGCAGGTCGATCTTGTTGAGCACCGGGATGATCGTGAGGTCGTTCTCCAGCGCCAGGTACAGGTTGGCGAGGGTCTGCGCCTCGATGCCCTGGGCCGCGTCCACCACCAGGACGGTGCCCTCACAGGCCGCCAGGGAGCGGGACACCTCGTACGTGAAGTCCACGTGGCCCGGGGTGTCGATCATGTTGAGGATGTGCGTGCTGCCGGTGTTGACGCCGGTCTTCGGCGCCCACGGGAGACGGACGGCCTGCGACTTGATCGTGATGCCGCGCTCGCGCTCGATGTCCATGCGGTCGAGGTACTGGGCGCGCATCTGCCGCGGGTCGACCACACCGGTGATCTGCAGCATCCGGTCTGCGAGCGTCGACTTGCCGTGGTCGATGTGGGCGATGATGCAGAAGTTGCGGATCAGCGCCGGGTCGGTACGGCTGGGCTCTGGCACATTGCTGGGGGTCGCGGGCACCTTGGTCCGATTCTCCGTTGGTCCGGGGGCCGGGGGTGTCCGGGTCATCGCTGACCGGCTTCCCGGGCGACCGGACGGTCGTCCGATCGAGATAGTTCCTCCCATCCTCCCACTTCCCGCGAGCAGGACGCGCGCCGCCGTCCGGTTCGCCCCTGCCGGGGCGCCTCCGGGGCGCCTCCGGGGCGCCTCCGGGGACGGTCCACGCCTCCGCCGGGCGCGTTCCACGGGCCTCTCCTGCGGACCTCGGCCGTCGACTCTCCCCCGGGCGACCGGGCCCGGGCAGGATGACGTCGCATGATCCTGGAAAGCGCACTGCTCGACGTCCTGCCCGGCCAGGAGGAGGCCTTCCTCTCCGCCTTCGCCGAGGCCCGACCGCTGATCTCCGTCCAGCCCGGCTTCCGCTCACTGGAACTGCGCCGCTGCCTGGACGAGGGGCGGGGCTCACGGTTCCTGCTGCAGGTGGAGTGGGAGAGACTGGAGGACCACACCGAGGGGTTCCGCCGCTCCGCCGAGTACCAGCGGTGGCGCGAGTCGCTGCACCACCACTACCGGCCGTTCCCCGAGGTGGAGCACTACGGCGAACCGGTCCTGCGTGCCTAGACCACGCCCGGAACCGGACCGGACCGCCGTACGGACCGCCGCCCGGTTTGGGGCGGACGGTGCGCCCCTGGTAGCGTTGGCCGCTGCACCTGGCCCCGGCATGCCCTCTCAGCTGGTCCGGCGGCCGCGCGGTGCAGCCCGTTCCAACCGTTTCATTCCAGACAAGACTGAGGCTCCTTCGTGGCGAACATCAAGTCCCAGATCAAGCGCAACAAGACCAACGAGAAGGCGCGCCTGCGCAACAAGGCCGTCAAGTCCTCGCTGAAGACCGCTCTGCGCAAGGCCCGTGAGGCCGCTGCCGCCGGCGAGACCGAGAAGGCCGCCGAGCTGGCCCGCGCCGCCTCCAAGGCGCTCGACAAGGCCGTGAGCAAGGGCGTCATCCACGCCAACCAGGCCGCCAACAAGAAGTCGGCCATCACCAAGCGCGTCAACACCGCCGTCCAGGCCTGACGCCCTCGGGGCCGCATCGACGGCCCCTCCCCTCGGGACGCACCGGCCCTCTACCCGGACGCCCGAGGAGCACAGAACGACTCGCACCGCACGCGGCCTGCGTTCGCCACGCGGGTGCGGTGCACAGAGCGCCACCAGAAGTGCCGGTTCCTAGGCCCTTCCACTGCTGCCCGCCCGGTACACACCGGGCGGGCAGCAGTCGTTTTCGGAGCCCGGTGACAGCGGTCGGGCGGGGCCGCTGCGACTCCTGTCGCGTCCCGCGGCCCGACCGATAAGGTCTGGTTCCGGCACCTTCGTCGCAGGCCCAAGGGGGGCTCACATTGGGGACACCACCGCCGCCACCGCCACCGCCGCCGCCACAGAGCGGGTCGGGCTTCGCCGGCTTCCCGCAGCAGCCACCGCCCTCGTCACCGCCGACGGTCCCCGCACCGGGCGGCCCTCCCGGCTTCGGTCCGCCGCCCGGGCTGCCGAGCTCGCCCGGCGCACCCACCCCGCCCGGGACCCCCACCGTGCCCGGCGGCGCAGCCGGTGCCGCGGGCGACCGGAAGGGCGGGAACCTGCGCCGGAACGCGATCTGGGCGTTCGTCGGTGCGATCATCGCCTCGGCCGCCTGGGCCGGCGCCGTCGCCGTCGTGCCCAGCCTCGTGGACGGCGGCTCCTCGGCGCAGAGCCTCCGCGGCTACCACCCCGTCGACAAGATCTGCGAGGCGGGCAAGCTCACCGGGTTCCGGCAGAAGTACAAGATGGTGGACAACTATCCGCTGGAGCACACCGGGCGCAGCGAGTCCATGGACATCATGCGGTGCTACGCCCTGGTGAAGCGGACGGTCAGCGACAGCGACACCCCGGACTACGCCACCCTCGACATCCGTGTCGAGCTGCACAAGGCCGTCGACTCCTCACCCGAGTTCGCCGCCACCCGGCACTACTTCGAGCAGCAGAAGTACGAGATCACCGACGTGCCGAACCTCGGCGAAGAGGCCTACTTCGCCTACGGGGACGAGCCGACCAGCTCCGACAAGAGTCTGCACGACATCAACTACTACCTACAGGTCCGCGACGGCGGTATGACGTACTCGTTCTACTGGACCGACAACTACCAGGTCGGCAAGAACCACACACTGGACCGCGAGACCGTCCGGCGGACCATCCTCGACGACACCCGCGACATGCTCAAGGCCATCGGCGGCAAGTAACCGGGAGGGGCGCCGGGGCGGCGGCCGGTGTGTCCGTCCCGGAGGCCGGGGCGCCCGCGTTGGCCGAGCGGCCCGGCCGTCCCTCTCCGGCCGTCCTGGCCCCCGGGCCCTACGAGCCCTACGAGCATCCCCCGGTGGACGTGGTCAGTACGACGGGCGGGAGCCTGCCCGGGCGGCCCTGGCCACGGCGACCACCGCCCGCTCCAGTGCGAAGGCCGGGTCGTCGGAGCCGCCCTTGACGGCGGCGTCCGCCTGCGCGATCGCGGTCAGCGCCACGGCCACGGCGTCACCGGTCCAGCCGCGCATCTGCTGCCGCACCCGGTCGACCTTCCAGGGCGGCATTCCCAGCTCGCGTGCGAGGTCCGCCGGACGCATGTTCCGTCCGGTCGTCGCCAGCCGCCCGATACTCCGCACACCTGACGCCAGCGCGTAGGTGATACCGGTCGGCGGCTGCCCCACGGCGAGCGCCCAGCGCAGCCGCTCCAGCGCCTCGGCGGCCCGACCGGTGACCGCGAGGTCCGCCACCTCGAAGCCGGTCGCCTCGGCCCGGCCGCTGTAGTAGCGGGCCACCACGGTCTCGTCGATCGTGCCCTCGACGTCCGAGGTCAGCTGGCTGCACGCGGCCGCCAGTTCACGCAGATCACTGCCGAGCGCGTCCAGCAGGGCCTGGCAGGCCTCCGGCGTCGCCGAGCGTCCGAGCGTCCGGAACTCGCCTTTGACGAACGCCAGCCGCTCGTTCGCCTTGGCCAGCTTGGCACAGGCGACCTCCCGGCCTCCTGCCTTCCGCCCTGCGTCCAACAGACCCTTGCCCTTGGCGCCACCCGCGTGGACCAAGACGATGATCACTTCTTCGGCGGGGGCCTCGATGTACGCCTTGACCTCCTTCACGGAGTCGGCGGAGAGGTCCTGCGCGGCCCTGACCACGATCACCTTGCGCTCGGCGAACAACGAGGGCGTGGTGAGCTCGGCCAGGCTGCCGGGCTGGAGGCTCCCTGGCGCGAGATCCCGCACGTCGGTGTCCGGGTCCGCCGCCTTCGCCGCGGCCACCACCTGGGCGACCGCGCGATCCAGCAGCAGCTCCTCCTGGCCGACCGCGAGGGTCAGCGGGGCGAGCAGGTCGTCGGGTGCACTCTTCCTGGCCATCGCCTACCAGCATCCCACGGGGTACGGACACCGCTGGCCCACCCGTCCGCCGCTCACGGGACAATGGCCCGGTGACCGAAGATCCCACCACCGACCAGCCCGGCGGCTTCGACCCCGGCGCCCGGCAACTGCTCGTCCTGCCCGACCGCGATGCCGCCGAGGAGGCCGCGGAGGAGCTCGGCTTCGACCACCCCGACCTCGGCGAACTTGAAATCGTCCGCGACGCTCTCGCCGGCGAGGACGACGCCGAGGACGCCCAGTGGCTGGTGGTCCTGGAGCCTCCGGACTCCGGCTGGACCCCGGACCGCCTCCGCGCCCTCGACGCCCTCGCCGCCACTCACGAGGGCTGGCGGGAGCAGGGCTGACCGCCGCTGCCCCTCGCGGACGGCCTCCACCGGTGGCCTCGCACAGGAAGTCGGCGGGTCCGACTTCCTGTGCGAGGCGATCGCGAACAACAACGTGCTCCCCGGGCTTCCCTCCCCCCACCCCCCCCACCCCCACCCCCTCCCCACCTCCTCCCTGGCCCCTGGCCCGCTCCCCTGGCCCGCAGCCCTGCTCGGGGTTGGGAGGAGGGCGGAGCTCCGGGGGATCACCCCGGCGGGGCGCGCCGCCCCGGGGCCGCGTGCGGACCCTGCGCGTGGACGACGGCTCCGAGGCGGGCCGGGGAGTCCCCCGTCACCGCGATGTCACCGACGCGGTCCGTCCGCAGCACCGTGGCCCCCAACGCGCGCAACCGGTCCACCGTCCGAGGCGACGGGTGGCCGTACGGATTGCCCGCACCACAGGAGATCAACGCCAGCCGAGGGCTCAACGCCGCAGTCAGGGACCAGTCCTGATGGGCCGAGCCGTGGTGGGCCACCTTCAGCACGTCCACCCGCGCACGGCCACCGGCCGCACTGAGCCGGCTCAGCAGCGCCTCCTGCGCCGGCGGCTCCAGATCGCCCAGCAGGGCCAGCCGCAACCCGCCCGCCAACGTCACCAGCACCGCGACGCTCGCGTTGTTCGCGCCTGAGGCCACCAGCGGCTCCGCTCCGTCCGGCCACAGCACCTCCCACGACACCTCCGACCCCGCCGAGCGTCGCTCCCCGCGCCCCGCCCGCATCAGCGGCACCCCGGCCGCCGCCGCCCACGCCGCCACCCTGGCGGCCTCGCCCGGCGGGTCGTCCAGCACCGTCCCCTCCAACGCCCCGACCCGTCGGCCCCGCAGCACGCCGGGCAACCCCTCGACGTGATCGGCATGGAAGTGGGTCGCCAGGATCAGCGGCACCCGGGTGATCCCGAGGTCGCGCAGGCACCGGTCGGCCGTCCGGGGATCCGGCCCGGCGTCCACCACCACGGCACTGTCCGGCGGGTCGTGGCCCTCCCCGACGACGGGCAGCACCAGCATGTCCCCCTGCCCGACGTCGCACATGACCAGCCGCCAGCCCGGGGGCGGCCAGCCGGTCGCGACCCTGGCGAGCAGGGGTGGCCGGAACAGCACGGCGAGCAGGGCCAGCAGGAGCACGCCCGTCACCACCGGCCGGAGCCTGCCGCGCGGCGCTCGCCGTCCCCCCGGGCCGGCGCGGCGGGGCAGCAGCAGCGGAACCGTCCAGCAGAACGCGACCGTCCCCACGGCGAGCGTGGCCGTGCCGACGAGGCCGCCCGACCAGGACAACCGGGCCCCCGGAAGCTCGGCTCCGTGCCTGGCCACCGCGGCCAGCCAGCCGGCCGGCACCGCGGCCGGTTCGGCCAGCAGCCTGGCCAGCGCCGGGGAGAGCGGATCGACCGCGAGGACAGTGAACCCGAGCAGGGTCGCCGGGGCCACCGCCAGCTCGGCCAGCAGGTTGCACGGGACACCGACCAGGCTGACGTGCCCGGAGAGCAGCACCGTCACCGGCCCGCAGAGCGCCTGGGCCGCAGCCGTCGCCCCGACGGCACCCGCGAGGCGGTCCGGCCAGCCACGGGCCCGCAGGGCGTCCGCCCAGTGCGGGCCGAGAACCAGCAGTCCGGTGGTGGCGAGCACCGACAGTAGGAAGCCGAAGGAGCGAGCCAGGTACGGGTCGAGGAGGACCAGGAGCAGGGCGGTGCCCGCCAGGGCCGGCACCGCCTGGCGGGGGCGGCCGGTGGCCAGCGCCAGCAGTCCGAGCAGTCCTGTCCCCGCCGCCCTGAGCACGCTGGGTTCCGGACGGCAGATCGTGACGAAGGCCAGCGTGACAACGGCTCCGAGCAGCGCGCTGGTGCGTAGCGGGATCCCGAACAGGGCGGCCAGGCCGCGCCGTTCGGCGGTTCCGGCCCGGCCCGGCGCGCCCAGCAGTACGCCGAGCACGATCGCGAGGTTCGCTCCGCTGACGGCGACCAGGTGGGCCAGGTCGGTGCTCCGGAACGCCTCCCGGAGCTCGTCGGGCAGGCGCGAGGTGTCCCCCACCACCAGACCGGGCAGGAGCCCTCGCGCGTCCGGCGGGAGGTGGTCGGTCGCCGCGCGCAACCCGGACCGCAGGCGGCCGGCGATGCGTTGCGCGACGTTCGGCGGCGCGAGCTGTCGCGGCTCGCCGTGCACGATCAGGAGTGCCGCCGACGCGTCGTCCTGCTCCCCCGCCGGGCGGACCGTCGCCGCGACGGCCAGTTCGGTCGAGGGCAGCAGGCGCTCCCAGGTGTCCGCCCCGTCCCCTCGGACCATCACCGTGACCGGTGTGCGGGTACGGACCGTGTGCGGGCCCGGGCCGGGGAGGAGGCCGTCCGGGATGGCGACCCGGTCCACGACCGCGTCCACGGTGAGCAGACGTTGTCCGGTGCCGGACCCCCCGGTCCGTGAGGCGTGTACGTGGGGATCGCCGGTGACGGTCAGTTCGACGTCGACGTCCGGGGCGGGAAGGGCGGCGCGGGCCAGCTCGGGCAGCGGGCCCCGGTGCAGGTCGGCGGTGTGGAGGAAGGTGGCGCCCGCGGCAGCGGCCCCGGTGAGCAGCAGGGCTGCCAGTGTCACGGCGGCGGAACGGCGGCTGCCGGTGCCCGGGGGGCGGACGAGCAGGACGAGCCCGAGGAGTCCGGCCGCCCCTGCGGCCGGGAGAAGAACCGCCCCGTGACCGGGCCCCATCCCGAGGGCCGCAGCCGAGACCGCCCAGGCGGAGACGGCGGGCAGGAGCAGGCGGAAGTCGCTCGGCCGCGTCGTGGTCGGTGTCGGGCTCTTCCTCGTGACGGGGGTGAGGGCGGTGGTGGCGATGACGGCACCTCCTTCCGGGCAGGGGTGGGTACGGGAGCCGCCGGTGGGAGCGGTCCGGCCGGTCGTCAGAGGGTGAGCAGCGGTTTGATCTCCGTATAGGTCCGCTCCCCGATGCCACTCACCTGCCGGAGCTGGTCGATCGAACGGAACGCGCCGCCGTGCGAAGTGCGGAAGGCGATGATCCGCTGGGCCAGGGTCGGACCGACGCCGGGGAGGGTGTCGAGCTGTTCGAGGGTGGCGCGGTTCAAACTGACGGGCTGCTTCGGCGCACCGGCCGGCGGTGGCCCGGTCGCCGCACCGGCGGCCGGCTGGAGGCCGGGTTCGCCGACGAGGATCTGCTCACCGTCCGTCAGTACGCGGGCCAGGTTGAGGTTCCTGGTGTCCGTCCCCGGCAGCGGGCCGCCGGCCGCGCGCAGGGCGTCCGCGACCCGGGAACCGCCGGGCAGGGTGTGCAGCCCCGGCGAGTGGACCCGGCCGCCGATGTCGACCACCACCGGGGCGGACGCGCCCGCGCCCGCGGCGGTGCCGCTGTCCGCAGCGCCCGTCCCGGGGCCGCCACCGGCCTCGGGACCGGCCAGGCCCGACAGCGGGGTGCCGGGCCCCACCGAGGCGACCGCCACCGTCGGCACGTCGACGGATTGCGGCCTGGCCAGCCAGAAGTGCTGGACTCCGTAGCCCACGGCGAGCAGCAGCAGGACGAGCAGTCCCGCCACCGCCCGCCGGTCGAGGGCGTGGGCCGCGCCCGCCCACGGGTACGCGCCCGCCGGTACGACGGCCGGGCTCCCGCCGGGCGGCCCGGTCGGCAGGCTGTCGGACGGGGGTTCGCCCGGCCCGTCGGGCGGCCCGACGGGCGGCACACCGGGCGGTGGAACGGGTGCCGCGTCCGGTCGCCCGCGGGGCGGCCCGGTCCCGGCCGGTTCACCACCGGCCAGGGAGCCACCCGCAGGAAAGTCACCGATGGGAAGGTCGCCGGCGAAGAGGCCGGCGTGCAGGGGCCCGCCGCTCGGCGGCCCACCGGCCGGGGAGGCTCCGGCGCGCTCCGCCGCCTGCGCCCGGGCAGCGGGCTTCTCGTACACCGACAGCTCTTCGGGCAGCTCCTCGGCGGCCGGCAGCAGTGCCGCCATCCGCAACCCCGCGGTCTCGGTGATGTGCTGAATCCGGCGGCGCCTTGTCGCGCCGATGCGCATGCTCGTCATGCGGAGCACGGTAGGAGTCGCTGCGGAGTCGCGCGGAAATTGCCGATGCCCTGTGGAAAACCGGGGGGCTGTGGAAAGAAGATGTCACCCACAGGGGGTAGTTGACCATGTGCGCATTGACGGTACGCCGGCTCCACGGGCCCCCGAGCCTACGAAGCGTTCCGCCACCGGCCCGTTCGCAGCAACCCCCTGGCCGCGACTCACGGGAGCCGGACGGAGCCACCCGCGCCGGGCCCACCGGGCCCACCGAGGTTCACCGGAGCCCACCACGACTCACCGGGGTGAGACCACCACCGCCAGCAGCCCCGGTCCGACGTGCGCACCGATCACCGCACCGACCTCACCCACGTACAGGTCGCGCAGCCCCGGTACCCGCCCGCGCAGCCGCTCCGCGAGCGGCTCGGCCCGGTCCTCCGCGGCCAGGTGGTGGACCGCGATGTCGACCTCCTGCTCCCCCGCCCGATCGACCGCGATCTCCTCCAGCCGGGCGATCGCGCGGGACGCCGTCCGGACCTTCTCCAGGGGTTCGATCCGCCCCCCGTCCAGGTGCAGCAGCGGCTTGACCGCCAGCGCCGAACCGAGCAGCGCCCGAGCGGCACCGATCCGGCCGCCCCGGCGCAGGTACTCCAGCGTGTCGACGTAGAAGAAACCGCTGCTCACGGCCGTCCGCCGGGTGGCGGCCTCCGCGGCCTCGTCCAGGCCGCGCCCGGCCGCGATCGCCTCGGCAGCCGCGAGCACCCCGTACCCGAGCGCCATGCCGACCAGTCGGCTGTCCACCACCCGGACCGGGACGGGCGACTCCGCGGCGGCCAGCCGGGCCGCCTCCGCCGTCCCCGAGAGCTCGCCGGAGATGTGCACCGAGACGATCCCCTGCGCGCCGTTCTCGGCGGCCGACCGGTAGGCGGCCGCGAACGACTCCGGGCTGGGCCGTGAGGTGGTCACCCGGTGTTTGCCCCGCAACGCCTCGGCGACGTCCTTGGGAGAGATCTCGACCCCCTCCGCGAACACGTCGTCACCGACCGCGACGCTCAGCGGGACCACCGTGATGCTGTGCCTGTCGACCGCTTCCTGGGGCAGGTAGGCCGTGGAATCGGTGACAAGCGCGAGGTCGGCGGGCATGAGGCGGAGGTTACCCCCCGCATGGCCCGGGCGACAGCGCCCGGACGCCCTGCTCAGCTCGCCGAGGGACCGGCCGTAGGCTTCCGCAGCCGGTGCGCCAGCTTGGCCAGCGGGTCGGAGAGACCCAGCAGCTCCTCCGCGCTCGGCCGACCGCTCGTTCCGTCCGGCAGCGCGTTCCGGGCCGCCCCGTCCCGCGCGGCCTCACGCGCGGCGCCCGCACCGGCCGCCCCGCCGCTCGCCGCGCCCGAACGCGCCCCGCTGGCAGCACCCGCAGCACCCGCACCCGCAGCGCCCGCAGCAGCGTCCCAGTGGCGCAGCGCCCCCGCCTCGTTCTCGCACTCCTGGCTCAACCGGCCCAGCTCGTCGTCCGCGAACCGGTGCATCCGGTCCTGGGCGGCCCAGCGCATCGTCTCCGCGGAGTGGGTGATCCGCTCGGCCCGCTCCCGCAGCTCGGGCAGCTTCGCCGCGATCCGGCCGACGTCGGGCTCGCGCTCCAGCGTCCGCAGCTCGCCGTCCAGCTCGGCCGCGTGGGTGTCCAGCCGGGCCAGCAGCGCGAGCGACTCGGTGAGCTGGCCGTCCTGGGTGAGGCCGCCCTCCAGGACCTGCCGGGTGCCGCTCAGGGAGGTCCGCAAGCCCAGCCGGACGGCGGAGATCTGGCCCTGCGGGCCGGTCTGGGTGTAGGTCTTGGCCTTGAGCGTGACGTTCTCCACCGCACGCCGGGCTTTGGCCTCCTGGCGTTCCATCTTCTCGCCGACCGCGCGGGCCGCCTTCACCACGCCGACCACGACGAGCGCAGCCACCACGAGCCCGAACAGCAGGGCCAGTCCGACCATCACGCCGAGCACGTCCATCACGAGCCACCTTCCGCCAGCCGAACCGGCCCCCACCGGTCCCAACGCGGGCCGGACCACCGAGGGTTCCACCGTAGCCCCCGTACTCGCCGGGGAGGAGACCGATCGGGCCCGGCGGGCCCGAGATCAGGGACAGATCCGGGATCACCCCGAGAGCACCCGGCCGCTCCGGCCCCCGTTCTGCCCATACCCGCTCTGCCCGTACTCGCTCTGCCCACACCCGCTCTGCCCATACCCGCTCTGCCTGCGCGCGCCCGGCGGGGCCGGCCCCGGAACGCCGCGGGGCGGGCGCCCCCGAAGGGACACCCGCCCACAGCTCGCCGTCCGAACGTCCTCACGCCGGTCGGCGTCACCCGGTCGGCGAGGTCCGCCGGCCGAGGCCGACCGGGCGTGGCCGACCGACGTCAGCCGGTGACGATGTTGACCAGCTTCGGCGCCCGTGCGATCACCTTGCGCACCTGGGCCCCGCCGATCGCCGCGACGACCGCCGGGTCGGCCAGCGCCAGCGCCTCCAGCTCGGCGTCCGAGATCGAGGGCGCGACCTCCAGCCGGGCCTTGACCTTGCCCTTGACCTGCACGACGCAGGTCACCGACTCGTCGACCACGAACGCCGGGTCCGCGACCGGGTAGTCGGTGTGGGCCAGCGACTCGACGTGGCCCAGCCGGCGCCACAGCTCCTCGGCGATGTGCGGGGCCAGCGGGGCGACCATCAGCACCAGCTGGTCGGCCACCTCGCGCGGCGTCGAACCGCGCTTCACCAGGAAGTTGTTCAGCTCGATCGCCTTGGCGACGGCCGTGTTGAACCGCAGCCCGGCCATGTCGCCGCGGATGCCGTCGATGGCCTTGTGCAGCGCGCGCAGGGTCGGCTCGTCGGCCGGCTCGTCCACGACGACCAGCTCACCGGTCGTCTCGGAGACGACGTTGCGCCACAGCCGCTGCAGGAAGCGGTACGAGCCGACGACCGCGCGGGTGTCCCAGGGACGGGAGACGTCCAGCGGGCCCATCGACATCTCGTACAGGCGCAGCGTGTCCGCGCCGTACTCGTCGGCGATCTCGTCCGGGGCGACGGCGTTCTTCAGGGACTTGCCCATCTTGCCGGCCTCGCGCTTGACCGGCTCGCCCTGCCAGGAGTAGGCGCCGTCGCGCTCCTCCACCTCGGTGGCGGGCACCGGGAAGCCGCGCTCGTCACGGTAGACGTCGGCGGTGATCATGCCCTGGTTGAACAGCTTGTGGAACGGCTCGACGGACGAGACGTGGCCCAGGTCGTGCAGCACCTTGTGCCAGAAGCGGGCGTACAGCAGGTGCAGCACGGCGTGCTCGGCACCGCCGACGTACAGGTCGGCGCCGCCGCCCGGCTTCTGCTCGGTGGGGCCCAGCCAGTACCGCTCGTTGGCCGGGTCGACGACGTCTGCGCCGTTCGTCGGGTCGACGTAGCGCAGCTCGTACCAGCAGGAACCGGCCCAGTTGGGCATGGTGTTGGTCTCGCGGCGGTACTTCCTGACGCCGTCGCCCAGGTCCAGCTCGACGTTGACCCAGTCCTCGTTGCGGGACAGCGGGGTCTTCGGCGAGGAGGTGGCGTCGAAGGGGTCGTAGGTGTGCGGCGAGTAGTCGTCGACCTCGGGGACCTCGACGGGCAGCATCGACTCGGGCAGCGCGTGCATGACGCCGTCCTCGTCGTAGACGATCGGGAAGGGCTCGCCCCAGTACCGCTGGCGGCTGAACAGCCAGTCGCGCAGGCGGTAGTTGACGGTGCCCTCGCCGATGCCGCGCCCGGCCAGCCAGGCGGTGACGGCGGCCTTGGCGTCGACGACGCCCAGGCCGTTCAGCGAGATGCCGTCCTCGGTCCCGTCCGCGTGCGCCGAGTTGACGATGACGGAGTCGTAGGTGTCGAACGCGTCGTCCCAGTCGTGCGGGTCCTCGCTGCGGCCGTCGGTCGGCTCGACGACGCAGCGCATCGGCAGTTCGAAGGCCCGCGCGAAGGCGAAGTCGCGGTGGTCGTGGGCGGGGACGGCCATGATGGCGCCCGTGCCGTAGCCCATCAGCACGTAGTCGGCGATGAACACCGGTACGGGCTCGCCGCTGACCGGGTTGACGGCGTAGGAGCCCGTGAAGACGCCGGTCTTGACCTTGGCCTCGACCTGGCGCTCGACGTCGGACTTGGCGGCTGCCGCGGCGCGGTAGGCGGCGACGGCCTCGGCGGGGGTGGCGGCGGCGCCGGTCCACTCCTCCCGGGTGCCCTCCGGCCAGGACGCCGGCACGATCGCGTCGACCAGGTCGTGCTCGGGGGCCAGCACCATGTAGGTGGCGCCGAACAGGGTGTCGGGACGGGTGGTGAAGACGGTGATCTTCTCGGCGTCACCGGTCGGCGTGTCGACGGCGAAGTCGACCCGGGCGCCCTCGGAGCGTCCGATCCAGTTGCGCTGCTGCAGCTTGATGGCCTCGGGCCAGTCCAGCAGGTCCAGGTCCGAGATCAGCCGGTCCGAGTAGGCGGTGATCCGCATCATCCACTGGCGCAGGTTGGACTTGAACACCGGGAAGTTGCCGCGCTCGGAGCGGCCGTCCGCGGTGACCTCCTCGTTGGCCAGCACGGTGCCCAGGCCGGGGCACCAGTTGACCGGCACCTCCTTGGCGTAGGCCAGCCGGTACTCGCCCAGCACCTCGTCGCGCTCGGCGGCGCTCAGCGACGCCCAGGCCCGGCCGCCCGGTACCTCGCGCGAGCCGTCCTCGAAGCGGGCGATCAGCTCGGTGATCGGGCGGGCCTTGCCGGCCTGCGCGTCGTACCAGGAGTTGAAGATCTGCAGGAAGATCCACTGCGTCCAGCGGTAGTACTCCGGGTCGATCGTGGAGATCGAGCGGCGCGGGTCGTGGCCCAGGCCCAGCCGGCGCAGCTGCTGGCGCATGTTGGCGATGTTGGCTTCGGTGGAGATCCGCGGGTGGGTGCCGGTCTGCACCGCGTACTGCTCGGCGGGCAGGCCGAACGCGTCGTAGCCCAGGGTGTGCAGCACGTTGTGGCCGGTCATCCGCTGGTAGCGGGCGAAGACGTCGGTGGCGATGTAGCCCAGCGGGTGGCCGACGTGCAGGCCCGCGCCCGACGGGTAGGGGAACATGTCCATGATGAAGCTGTGCGGCTTCGCGGCGACGTCACCGGCTGCCGGGTCGGCCAGGTCACCGGCCGGGTTGGGGGCGTGGAACGTCCCCTCCTTCTCCCAGATGTCCTGCCAGCGGGACTCGATCTCCGCCGCCAGGGCGGCGCTGTACCGGAACGGCTCGGTCGCGGTCTCGGCCGCGCCGGACGCAGGGGTCGTCTCGCTCATGGTCCTTCAAGCTCCATCGATGTCAGTTGGCGAACCGGCGCGCCGGGCCGGCTGCGGCGAACGGCGCCCGGGCCGGGAAACCCGGGCGGAGACCGGGCGAACACCCGGGCGGAAAACAAAAAAGCCCCTCGCAGGAGGGGACGCCACGCCGACTCCGGCTCCGCCCGAGGGCGCGGCCGGTCCTGGTCAGCGCGGCCGGCTAAGGAGCAGGCGCACGGTTCGCATGGGCTCAGGGTACCGCAAGGGGGTCAGACCCCTCCCGGCCGTTCCCGCCGGTGGATCCGCAGCGCCCGCGGCAGCGGCCCGGGCGGGTATTCCGGACGGACGGCCCGGGCGTTACTCCGGGCGGTGCTCCGGACGCCGATCGGGCCCACGTTTCGGACGGCGGCCCGGCGGGCGGTCGGACGCCGGTCGGGACAGCGCTTCAGGACTGCGGTTCGGGACTGCGCTTCAGGACTGCGCTTCAGACCGCGACGGCGGTTCCGGCGGTCTCCTCCGCACCCCCACGGGTGGTTCCGGTACGGGCGCCCGCGGCAGTACCGCCGACCGCACCACCGTCACGCGGCCCTGGCACCTCCGCCACCCCCGGAACATCTGCCGAGGCCGCAGCCGCCTCCGTCGCCGTCTCCGCCGGATCGGCGGTCGCCGCCGAGGACGGCACCGTCACTGTCGCCGCCCGGAACGCCGCGTCGATGTCGCGCAGCGCCCGCGCGACCCGCTCCGACTGCATCCCTGCGGCCAGCGCCCGGGCCTCGTCCGCCGTGGCGATCGCCGAAGCCGTGTCACCCGTGCGGCGCCGGGAGTCGGCCAGCCTGACCATGAGGAGGGCCCGGGCCCGCGCCCGGTCGGGCCCGAGGCCCGCCACCGCCTCGGCCAGCAGGGCCTGGGCACGCCGGTGGTCGCCCAGGAAGAGGTACCCCTCCCCCACCATGCCCGCCAGATCGGCCCGCACCTCACCTGGGCCGACCCCGTCACCTCCGCCGAGCCCGTCACCCCCGCCGTACCCGTCCGCCTCGGCGCCCCCGGCGACCGCCCGTCCCGCACCGGCGGCGGTGCCCACCCCGACCGCGCCCAGCTCCGTGAAGGCCCGCTCCGCGGCCTCGGCCAGGGCGTCCCCGTGGCCCCGCCGTCCGTACGCGCGCGCGATCCGTCCGAACTGGAGCGCCCGGTCGGCCGGACCGAGCGCGTCCCCGGCCGCCGCCACCGCCTCCGCCAGCACGGTGACCACGTCCGGCCCGCGTCCGCCCGCCCCCTGGGTGGCCAGCACCACCAGGCCGCCCACCACCGCCACCCCCTGTCCGTGCTCGCCGCTCACGTGCGCAGCCCGCAGCGCGGCCGCGAACGCCCGCTGGGCGGCGGCCTCGTGGCCGAGGTCGTAGGCCGCCCAGCCGGCCAGCCCGGCCAGTCGGCTGGCCGCGCCGTACAGGGCCCGGCCGAGCGGTTCGTCGTAGGCGCCGAGCTCCAACAGCTTGGCGACCATGGCCAGTTCGGCACGCGCCGGTCCGAGGACGAGTCCGCCGCCGCAGGAGCGTTCCAACCGGAGCTTGCTGCGGTACCCGAGGTCGAGTTCACCGACCAGGCCGGGAGCGATGCGCAGCACGCCGTCACCGCCGGCGACGGGCGGCGGCGGGGTGGTCAGCCGGCGGGCCGCCTCGGCGAGGTCCGAGTCGCGGAAGAGGTCGGCCAGGCGGACCGGTCCGGCATCGGTGGCCGCCTCACGCAGCGCGGTCTGCGCGGTGTCGGCCGTCCACGGGTCGGTGAGCAGCCGCGGGGAGAGGATCTTGGCGCCCCGGTGGCCGCCCATCCGGCCCCAGAGCTGCTCGTAGGTGACGGCGATACCGAGGGTGCGGCTGAGTACCTCACAGACGGCCTGGTCGTGCGGACTGCGCGGGACCATGCCGCGGTCGCGCCACTTGTAGGGGGCGGTGGAGCTGATCGCCAGCCGCGCCGGCAGCGCGAGGTTGACCTCGCGGGCCAGCCGCTCCGGGTTCCAGCCGAGCTGGTGCAGTATCCGGGCGAGTTCCTCGTTGCGTCTGCGCTCCAGATCCGCCATGGCTCCGACGGTAGCGGTCCGCCGGGGCCGCACGCCCCGGCGTTGCGAAAAGCCGCGGTCGCCCCGCGCCGGCCCGGCCCCGCCCGGCGGCCCCATCCGGCGACCCCGACCCCGGAGAACGCCGAAGGCCGCCTCCCGATCCGGGAGGCGGCCTTCGACTTCTGTGGAGCTACGGGGAATTGAACCCCGGACCTCTTGCATGCCATGCAAGCGCTCTACCAACTGAGCTACAGCCCCTTGACTTGCAGTGTCACCGGGGGTTTCGTTCCGTTTCCCTCGGCGACATCGCCTACTTTACACGGTCGGAGGGGTGCTCCACGAATCCGTTCTCCGGGCTCACCGCGCAGGCCCGCCGCACGGGTCCACGGCGCAGGGCAACCGCGCCGGCCCACCGCGCGGCCGGCCCGTGCGGTGAGCACGCGGTGGGCGCGCGACCGGGCGCGCTACTCGGCCGACGCCCGCCGGACCCGCACCGCGAAGAAGGCCGCGAGCGCCGCTCCCACGCCGGCCACGACCGTGGTGACGAGTAGGGCGTACCCGGAGTCCCGGGCGGGTGCCGGCACGTCGACCGAGCCGAGGAACACCGAGCCGAGCAGCGCCACCCCGGCGACCTGGCCGAGCTGGATGGTCGTGACCATCACCCCGCTGGCATCCGCCGCGTCCGCCGGGGCGACCCGGCCGAGCGCCCGGGCGAACAGCGGCGCGTAGGAACAGCCCGCGACCAGCCCCAGCACGGCGGTCAGCAGCAGCGCGCCCGCACCGACCCCGGTACCACCGCCCAGCATCAGACCGAGCAGCACGTAGCCGGGGGCGAGGAGCGCGGTGCCGAGGACCGGCAGGGCGCCGTGCAGCCGACGGGGCAGCCGCTGCCAGTGCAGGCTCGCGACGCCGAAGCCGACCGCGATCGGCGCCGAGCAGAGTCCGGCGTGCAGCGCGCTGTAGTGGAGTCCGGTCTGCTGGTGCAGGGCGAAGGCGAACATGAAGCCCGCGAAGGCCGCCATGATCATGAACAGGGCGCCGGCCGCCGGAAGCAGACCGGCCGCTCCGAGGACCCGGCCGGAGATGAGCGGCTGCCCGCCGCGCCGCGCGATCCGCCGTTCGACCACCACGAACACGACGACCAGGGCGGTGCCGGCGCCGAGCATCGCCCAGCCCCAGGCGGGCCAGCCCAGTTCGTGGCCGAGCACCAGCGGCACCACCAGCAGGCCGAGGGCTGCGGCCAGCACGACCAGGCCGGGGACGTCGAAGCCGCGGTCGCGGTCCCCGGGCAGGTCGGGCAGCAGCCGGGCACCGGCCGCGAGGAGCAGCAGCCCGATCGGCACGTTGACCAGGAACACGGGGCGCCAGCCCGAACCGAACAGATCGGCGTTGACGAGGATCCCGCCGAGCACCTGACCGGCCGCCACGCCCCCGGCCAGCACGGCCGCGTAGAGCCCGAGCGCCCTGGTCCGGGCCGGTCCGGTGAAGGTCCGCTGCACCAGGCTCATCACCTGGGGCACCATCAGGGCCGCGCCGGCGCCCTGGAGCAGCCGGAACGCGATCAGCCAGCCGGTGGAGGGGGCGAGCCCGCAGGCCAGCGAGGCGGCGGTGAAGAGGGCCAGGCCGTGCTGGAAGAGCCGGCTGTAGCCGTACCGGGCGCCCAGCCGGGCACCGGTGATCAGGAGGACCGCGTAGGCGACGGTGTAACCGGCCACGACGAACTGGAGGGCGGCGCCGGAGGCGCCCAGGTCAGTGCGGATGGTCGGCACCGCGACGTTGACGACGGCGGTGTCGAGGACGGCCGTGAACTGGCCGCAGAGCACGAGCGCGAGGAGCAGCCCGGGCCGGGTGCCCGGCGCTGCGGCGGGTGGGGCGCCGAGCGGGTCGGCGGGTGGGGCGGCGCCGGACGGGCCGCGCCGGGTCTGGAGATCCGTCATGGACCGAGCGTCACCGAGCGCCGGTACCGGTGGTTAGAGCCTGCTGATCCTGGTACTGGCAGCACCCTGTCCGGCCCGGGCGGGCTGCGGCACGATGGCGGGTATGACCGTCCTGGACGACCGCGGCGCCGCCGGGCTCACGACCGAACGCCCCACCACTCCTCCCACCTCCACCGCCGGCGGCGCCGCGCCCGGCCGCCGGGGCCGCCGCCGGTCCGAGCTCGCCCGGTACCTGCGGGCCTGCCGGGCCCGGGTGGCCCCCGAGGAGGTCGGCCTGCCGCCGGGGCTGCGCCGCCGCACGCCGGGGCTGCGCCGGGAGGAGGTCGCACAGCTCGCCGGCGTCGGGGTGACCTGGTACACGTGGCTGGAGCAGGGGCGTCCGATCAACGCCAGCGAGCAGGTGGTGACCGCGGTGGCGCGGGCACTGCGGCTGGACGCGACCGAGCGCGAGCACCTGCTCCGGCTGGCCGAGGTAGCGGTGCGTCCGCCGGCGCAACCGGAGCCGCCCATCCTGGACCCGTCGACCCAGGTGATCCTGGACGCGCTGGTGCCGCTCCCCGCCGCCGTCTCCAACACCCGGTTCGACGTGCTGGCCTGGAACGGACCGTACGAGGCGCTGTTCGCGGCGAGCCGGGCACGGACGGACGAGGGCTGGTTCAACAGCCTCTGGTGCACGGTGACCAGCCCCACGTGCTGCAACCCCTTCCTGAACCGGGAGGAGGCGCTGCCGCAGATGGTCGCGGTGCTGCGCAACGCGTACGGCAAGCATGTCGGCGAGCCGGTCTGGGAGAACCACGTGCGGGCGCTGGCCGCGGTGAGCGAGGACTTCCGGGAGCTGTGGGCCCGGCAGGAGGTGGCGCCGCAGCGGACGTCGTTGAAGGTCTTCCGGCACCCGGACGTGGGGGTGCTGCGGCTGAACGCGACCTACCTGACGATCCCGGGGGTGCCCGAGACGTTCGTGGTGGTCTACACGCCGGACGGGCCGGCGGACCGCGAACGGATCGAGCGGCTGGCCACCCTGCCGCCCGGCGGCTGGGCCAACCCGTGCGACCACTCCGACACCTGTCCCGACCGCTCCGGCGGAACGAGCTGAGCGAGCCGAGCGACCGACCCGACCCACCCGACCGCCACGACCGCCACGACCGGCGACCGGCGACGGCGACCGGCGACCGGCGACCGGCGACCGGCGACCGGCGACCGGACAGGGCACACGCGGCGGGCGCCGCCCGGCGGCAGCGCACGGCAAGAAGGCCGCCACCCGGTGG
>NZ_JBHXKE010000005.1:0-87285 GCF_042722765.1 Kitasatospora sp. NPDC058406 | reverse complement strand
GCCAATCAGTCGGCGCGTCGCCTGCGCCGGGGGGTTGGTGAAGAGAGTTTCCCCGGGGGGGCGGGCCGGCGGCTCCGGGTGGGGCGGGTGGGGGGCGACGGCTTTCAGGGTCAGGGTCGGTCGGTGGTGCCGAGGGCGTGGTCCTTGAGGAAGGCTCCCGCGTGGGCCGCGGCTTCCTCGGTGGTCGCGTACCGGGCGCCGTCGCCGGCGGTGCCCGGCGTGCCGTCCGCACCCGTTCCGGTCCACCGCCAGCCGCCGTCCGGGAGCGGTGTCAACCGGGCTGTTCCACCGAAGAGTTCGAGTGCTCGGGGCTCCGCCTTCGGGGTCTCCGGGCGACTGACGGCCTCGGGCCACTTCTTGCGGGCGCCCTGCCGGGTGATGCCCCACACGGCGCCCAGCTGCTCGTAACTCGCACCGTAGGAACCGGCGGTGGCCGCCGCGTGGGCGGTCAGGCGCTTGACCTCGGCGTCCACCACCTTCCACGCGGCGAGGACGGAGAGCGTGATCTCCACGGGCTCCGAGGCCCACATGCGTTCCGGGGGGAGGCCGCTCTCCCGGGAACGGATGGCCGTGGCCAGGGGATTCAGCGCCTCGTAGAGGGCCTTGTCGAGTTCCGCCTGCTCTTCCGGGGTGATCTCGGGTATCGCCATGCGGTAACCATAGTTTACGAACCCCGGAATCGTAAACCAAAGTTACCGCGATGGTGGGCGGTGACTCAGCGCCGCCGCCCGGCCCCCTCCGCCGCGATCCGCCGGGCCCGGTGGCCGACGGCGCGCCAGGCGCCGAAGACCGGCAGCGTCACCAGCGCCACCCCGACCGCCTGGTGGATGCGCCGGTCCACCAGGGGGACGCAGTCGTCGTCCCGGTAGTGACGGGCGGCGGCGTCGAAGAACACGGGCGAACCGCAGTGCATCGACCCGGTGCGGTGGTCCATCGAGGCGGGCAGGAAGGCGAGGCCGAGCGCCCACAGCCACCCGGCCGCCGCCGGGAGCCCCAGCGCGTACAGGCTCCAGCGGCGCGCGCGGTCGGCGTGCCGCCACGCCCGCTCCTCACGCGCCCCCGGGTGTTCGGCGATCCCCACGTGTTCCCCCGTTCCGTCGGCGCCACTGCCGGAACGAGCATCTCACCCCGGTTCAGCAGTTCAACGTCGCTCCGGTGAAAGGCGGTTCGGCTGCCGGTGGGCCGACGGGGAGGTCCGGGCGGAGGCCCGGCCGGGGTCAGGGGCCGCCGGGGGAGCCGGCCGTGCGGACCTTCTCCGACTGCGGATCAGCGGGACCATCGATGATCCGCTCGGACGGAACGAGACGGTTGCTCCACCGGCCACCCGGCCGGCCACTGCATCCAACGCACCCATCCGGCGATCGTGGCAGGTCCGGCCCCTCAAGCCCACCGGATTTCGCACCGCCCACCCCGCATGAGAAGTCGGACCGGCCGACTTCTCATGCCGGTCCTGCGGCCGGTGGCGGCCCTCTCAGCGCTGGGGGCGGATGTCGGACGGTGCGGCGATACCGAACTCGGACGCCAGCAACTCCCTGATCCCGTCGGGTCCGTCGACCTTCTCCACGGTGGTCGTCCCGTCGGGCCGTGTGCGGGTGAGGGTGGTCGCGTCGAGGCTCAGGTGGCCCGTGGCGTGGGTGCGCTGGACGAACAGGCGGCGGAACGGCGAGCGCGGGTGGGTCGCCACGTGCCAGTTGGCGACCCCGATGTCGGTGGCGGGAGCGTGGTCGAGGGTGAAGGAGACCAACTCCTCCCACCTGTCCGCCGCGTCGGCCGCCGTGCGTGTCCTGGCCTGGAGGACCCAGACCGGTGCGGGGCCGTCCTCCTCCTCGACGACCAGGCGGTTGAACCGCCCCAGCCCCTCCCGGACCAGGCCGGGAATCATCGGCAGCGGCTCCAACAGGGAACGGGCGGAGCCGAATCCGACGTCGACCAGGTGTCGGCCGCCCTCGCCCGGCACCCGGACCGCCAGCACCATGTGGGTCCGGGGGCGGACCTCGCCGGGGCGGGCGCCGAGCCGGACCCGGCCGGTCAACCGGGTGACCTCGAAGCCCACCTGTTCCAGCACGGCGGCGAACAGGGTGTTGTGCTCGAAGCAGTAGCCGCCGCGGGAGCCTTCGACGAGTTTGGCCTGGAGGTCGGCGAGGTCCAGCGAGGGGACCGAGCCGACGACCACGTCGATGTTCTCGAACGGGATGCCGAGGACGTGCGCGTGGTGCAGGGACCGGAGGGTCACGAGGGTGGGCGCCCGCTCGCCGTCCCATCCGATACGTGCGAAGTACTTCTCCAGATCAACGGTCATACGGCCACGGTACGGACCGGGCCGGGCCCCGGCTTCCGCCTCTGGTTGCGATCTTGGTGGACCGCGCGACCTAGGACCTCCGGGATCCACCCCTCCGGGGCCCGTCCTGGCGTGCCGCACCGGGCCCGGATCCCGTCACCCGACCGGCGCCCGAGGGCCGTTACACAGACGATGGGCGGCCGTGACACGACCGGCCGGGGACCGCGACACGGCGCTCCTAACGTCACTCACGACGCACCGGCCGCACCGGCCGGAACCAGCGTCCCGATGAAGGAGCGAACCGTATGACCAGCCGTACCCGTCGTGCCCCCGCCCGCCGCGTGCTCGCCGTCTGCGCCCTGACCGGGGCCGCCCTCCTGACCACCTTCACCGGCGGGCAGGCGTGGGCCGACGGTTCCCCCGCGCCCGCCCCGGCCACGCCCACCGCAGCCGCCCCGGCGGCCCCGCACGCCCCGGTCACGCCCACCGTCGTCCCCCCGGGGGCTCCGGCCCCGGGTACCACGCCCACCGCGGTCCCCTCGGCGAAGGCCGGCTCCGACGGTCCGGCCGTCCCCCGGGTCACCCCGACCCACCCGCCCACGACCGGGGCGGTCGGCGGCCCGCCGCAGGTCCGTGAGGTGCCCAAGGGCGCCGCCCAGGCCGGTGACGGATCCGGCTCGACCGGCTCCTCCGGCCTCATGCTGGCCGGCGGCGGCACCGTCGCGGCCGTCGGCGCCGCCGCACTGGGCTTCGCCCTCCTGCGCCGCCGTTCCGGTGCGCGCGGCTGACAACGGCCCCGGGCCCTCAGGGCGTCCCGTCGCCGAGCGGCGGGCCCGGGGTCGACGAAGCGGCCGGCGGCGGCCGGCATGCCGGCCGGGCCGCCGGTCCGGCCGCCACCCGCGACGGCGGCCGCGGCCGGAGCAACGGGGGGCACCGGCGCCCCCGTTCCGACGGACCCGGTGCGGCAGGGCTGCGCCGCACCGCCTTCGGTGCGGCGGGCCTGATCTGCGTGGTCCTCGGTACCTCGATGGCGTTCAACAGCACCCGCACCCCGGTGGTGCGGGTGGAGACCTCGGCCCGCGAGGCCACCGGCCCGGCGGCCACCGCCGGGAGCGCCGGAACCGGGACCGCCACCGGGGCGGCGGCCACCTCGCCGGCCACCTCCCCGACCGCCGCCCCGGGCGCCCCCACGTCCGCCGCACCCCGGAAGCCCTTCGCCGCGTCCGCGCCGACCCGCCTCCTCGTCCCGGCGGCGGGCGTCGACGCCCCGGTGCCCGGCCTCGGCCTGAACGCGGACGGGACGGTCGAGGTGCCGACCGTGGCGCGGGCCGACGAGGCCGGCTGGTACCGCAACGGCCCGACGCCGGGGGAGAACGGACCCGCCGTCCTGATCGGGCACTACGACACCGCGAACGGCCCGGCGGTCTTCCACAAACTGCCGAAGCTGCGGCCCGGAGACCTGATCCAGGTGCGGCGGGAGGACGGCAGCACGGTGGACTTCCGGGTCCGTTCGCTGCTCCAGGCGGCCAAGGACCGGTTCCCGACCGAGGCGGTCTACGGCGACACGGCAGCACCCGAGCTGCGACTGATCACCTGCGGCGGCCGGATCGGCGCGGACGGCCACTGGACGGACAACATCATCGTCGTGGCGGACCTGGCCGACCCGGCGGGTCCGGCCGGCTGACGGCGCCGTCCGGCGCACCGGGACAATGATCACCACGACGGACCGGCACGCGGGCCGCCGCGCTTCGACGGCCCGCGTGCCGGCGGCGGCCGTTGCCGTCGCACCCCGCCCGGCGGCCCGCACGCCGCCGGGCGGAACCGCCGACCGCCGCCCCGGCGACCTACCACCGGCGACCTGCCACCGGGGACGAACCGGCGCATCGCCGCAGACCGCGCCGGACCGGACCGCGCCGGACCGGGCCAGACCAGGAGAAGAGAACCGACCGTGGCAGCACCGCCTCCACCTCGCCGCAGCCGGTTCGGCGCCGCACCACGGGCCGCCCTGGCCGCCCTCCTCGCCGTCCTCGCGCTCACCCTGCCGGTCGGCTGCGCCGCCCCCGGCGGCCTGCGCGACCACGGCGCGGCCCAGCCGGTGACGCCGCCCCCGGTGCCGCAGCCGCTCTGGCCCGGTCTGGCCACGGTGCCGCCGCCGACCGCGCCCGCGGCCGGCACGGGCCAGGCCCCGGAGCCGCCGCCCCAGCCCGTCCCGGACGTCACCGCCGCCGGGCGGGACATCATGTCCGTCGATGTCCACGGCCTGCTCGCGAAGGACCCCGGGGTGAGCCAGGACGAGCAGCGGGCCCTCAGCGCCTGTCCGGCCTGCGAGCTCCGCAGCCCCGAGTACCGCGACCTCACCGGTGACGGACGCCCCGAGCTGATCCTCGCCGTCGGCACGGCGGGCACCGCCGGGCCGGTGGTCCTGCACGTCTACACCCTGACCGGCGAGGGCCTCGTGCCCGTCCTGCGGGTGCAGGCGCTGGCGAGGTTCAGCGCGGAGACCGTCGGTACGGACCTGCGGCTGCACGAGTCGACCAGCGTGTGGGTCCGGACCACCAGTCACTACCGCTGGGACGGCGTGCGCCTCGTCCTGGTGGAGCAGACGAGCCAGGACCTCGGTCCCGTGCCCACGCCGTCCAGGCAGCCCACCCCGGAGCGGCAGGTGCAACCGACGGTGGGACCGGTCGTCAAACCTCCCGTGACGCCCTCCGCCCCGGGGCCGGCCCCCTCCGCGCTCACCCCGACCGCGCGGCCCACGGCGGATTCCGGTGCGGCGCCGGCCTCCCCGCGTGCCGGTGCCACTCCGCCCGTGCCGGTACCCGCCCAGCCCGTCCGTCCGACGACCCCCGCGGCTCCCCCGGAGGCCAAGCCTTGAACCGCGCAGCGCCCACCCACCCGCACATCCTGATCGTCGAGGACGACGAGGTGATCCGGGAGGCGACCCGGATGGCCCTGGAACGCTACGGCTTCCCCGTCTCCACGGCCGCGGACGGCCTGGAGGGGCTGGAGGTGTTCCACGCCGTCCGCCCCGACCTGCTGCTGCTGGACGTGATGCTGCCGCTGCTCGACGGCGTCGGCCTCTGCCGGCGGATCCGGGAGGAGAGCCAGCTGCCGATCCTGATGATGTCGGCGCGCACCGACCCGGTGGACGTGGTGTCCGGCCTGGAGGCGGGTGCGGACGACTACGTGGTCAAGCCGTTCGAGAGCGCCGTGCTGGTGGCGCGGATCCGTACCGTGCTGCGCCGGATCCGGGTCGTCCCGGCCACGGAGGCCCCGGCGGCCCCCGCCGCGCCCGTCACCGGCCCCGACGCGTCCGTAGCCGCACCCGCCGCACCGGCAGCACCCGCCGCCGCGCCGGCCGCCGCAGCCGCCGCCCCGGCGCCGAGGGCTGCCGTCCGCAGCTTCGACGGCATGGAGGTGGACACCGACTCCATGGAGGTCCGGGTCAACGGCCGGCTGGTCCCGCTGACCCCGACCGAACTGCGGCTGCTGCTGGAGTTCACCGCCGCGCCCGGCATCGTGCTGGAGCGGTCGAGCCTGCTGGAGCGGGTGTGGGACTACGAGTGGGGCGCCGACACCCGCGTCGTCGACGTCCACGTGCAGCGGCTGCGCGCCAAGATCGGCGGCGGGCGGATCGAGACGGTCCGCGGCTTCGGCTACAAGTTCCGGCGTCCCGAATGACGCTGCGCCGACAGATCGCGACCGCCGTCGCCGCCATCTCCGTCCTGGTCGCGGTGGCGGTCGGACTGCTGGTCCACCAGGCGATGGTCCGTCAGCACGTCGACCAGGCCCGCCGTTCGGCGCTCACCGCGCTCGACTCGGCCCTCGCGTCCTACAAGCGCGGCGAGCCGGTCGGCGGCGGCACCGCGCTGGACGACCCGGCGACGCCGGACCGGCTGCGCGCCCTCGCGGCGGCCGGCCGGCACGGCTCGCAGCTGGCGGCCGGACCGCAGGGCGGCGAGTCGATGTGGGCGGCGGGAGTCGTCCACGGCGGGGTGCTCTCCGTCCGGGTCGACTTCACGCAGGACCGGCGGGCGATCGCCGACCTGGACCGGATCATCCTGATCACCGTCGTCGCCTCGGTCTTCACGACGGTGCTGGTCGGGGTGCTGGTCGCGGACCGGATCAGCCGGCGGCTGCGGACGGCGGCGACCGCTGCCCGGGGCATCGCCGCCGGGCGCACGGACACCCGGATCGGGGAGCTGGTCGACGGACGCGACGAGGTCGCCGACCTGGCGGCGGCCGTCGACCTGATGTCGCGGGCCCTGCACCGCCGGCTGGAGGACGAGCAGCGGTTCACCGCAGACGTCGCCCACGAGCTGCGGACCCCGCTGACCGGGCTGGTCACCGCGGCCGAACTGCTGCCGCCCGGCCGCCCCACCCAGCTCGTCCGGAACCGGGTCCAGGCACTGCGCTCGCTGGTGGAGGACCTGCTGGAGGTGTCCCGGCTGGACGCGGACGCCGAGACGCCGGACCTGTCGGCCGTGCCGCTGGAACGGGCGGTGCGCCGCACCGTCACGCTCACGGGCCTGGACGTGGCGGTCGAGTTGACGGACACGGCGGCCGGCGCGTCGGTGCGCACCGACCTGCGCCGGCTGGACCGCATCCTGGGCAACCTGCTGGTGAACGCCGACCGGCACGGCGGCGGCACGGTCCGGCTGCACGTCGACGGTTCGCGGATCACCGTTCGGGACCACGGACCGGGCTTCCCGGACGAACTGCTCAGGGACGGGCCGCAGCGCTTCCGCACCAGCGTGCGCGAGCGGGGGAAGGGGCACGGTCTCGGCCTGACGATCGCCCGGGGCCACGCCCGCGTGATCGGCGCGGAGCTGACGTTCGCCAACCACCCCGACGGCGGGGCGGTGGCGACCCTGGTCCTGCCGCCGGCGACCGCACCCGACCGGGACGGGGAGCCCGAGCCCGGGTCGGCAGGGCAGCGGCAGGGGGCCTGAACCCGCCGGGTCGGCGGCCACCATCACCCCGACGGGGCGGCCCCGGAGGCTCGCTGGAGTGCGCCTTCCGGCTCGGCCGCACCGGTACCCGCTAGCTGATCCGTCATGGAGAGCGGCACCGACCTCTACGGCCCCGCGCTCGGCTCCCCCCGCCACTGAGCCGGCGGAGCCAGGGGGAGCCGGGCGGAGCCGGGGGGAGCCCGGCGCGGTGAGGCTCGGGAGGGGCTCGGGACAGCTCCGGGAGGGGCTCCGGCAGGGCTCGGAAGAATTCTTCGCACCCACTGCAACCACTTCGCGCCCCACACGTCTTAGGTGATGTGAGGCCGGAAGGGCCACTCCCCCGTTAGGCGGGGTGAGGGCCGCTCGTGGGCGAATCAGTCTGCGTGAGCCGGTCGAGCCACTCAACGCATCCAGTCGCTGCGGCGCCGACGCTGTCCTCGGCATGCCCGCAGACCACGTGTTCCAGGGGGGAACCATGTCCAGCACCATCCCGGCCCGACGCTCACGCCGTACCCTCGCCGTCGCCGCGGCGGTCGCCGCCCTGGCCGGCTCGCTCATGCTTCCTGCGCAGGCCGCCTTCGCCGACAGCCCCGACTACGTCAAGGGCGCGAAGCTGTCCGTCCAGGCGCCGGCCGTCATCGGATTCGGCGGGCAGCCGGTGAGGTTCACCGAGAGCGTCACCAACACCGGCGAGAGGGCCACCAACTTCAAGCTCAACCTGCTGGTGACCGCTGCGGTGGGCGCGCCGCAGCACTCCCTCACGATCGACTACAAGGACCCGGCGAGCGGTGCGTGGAAGCCGGTCGAGATGGCGTACCACCACGGGGAGAACGGCACCTCCTACGACGGAACGGTCAGCGGCATCACCGTGGCCGTCGGCAAGACGGTCAAGGTCGACCTGCGCATCGGCGCCCCCGTGGACCGGCCGAACGACGGCGGGAGCAACGCCGGCTTCCAGTCCCTCAAGCTGCGCTCCGCCGTGGGCTGGGGGCAGTCGGGGGTCCTGCTGGCCGAGAACTTCAGCACGATCAAGGTCGCCACCCCCACCTCTTCGCTGGCCCACGTGCCCGCCACGGCGGTGGCCGGCGGCGCGCCGATCGAGTTCGACGCTGTCCTGTCCAACTCCACGCCGTCCTCCTACGTCGGTCTCGGCAGCGCGCTCTTCGTCGGTGACCACGCCACCGTGCAGGTGCGCAGGGCGGACGGGACGTGGACCACGCCGACGAAGGTGTCCGGCGGACTCCCGGGGGACCCGCCCGGCGTCTACCTCCAGGGTCGCGATGCCACCGTCGGCGCCGGGAAGACCACGGTGACCAAGGTGCGCGTCTCGTACGACAGGAGCACGCCGCCGGGGGGCGCGACGCTCAACCCGTGCCTCTTCGTCAATGCGGGCTCCCCGTTCCGCGGAACCGCCCGGTGCGGCAAGGCGGCCACCGTCAAGGTCGTCGCCCCGGGCACGGGCACCTCCGGCGCGGGCACCTCCACCCCGGCGCCGACCAAGTCCCCGACCAAGTCCCCGACCAAGGCGCCTGCCAAGTCGGCCACCCCGGCTCCGACCAAGGCGGCGCCCGCCAAGCCCGTCACCCCGGCCCCGGGCAAGGAAGCCCCGGGCATGGACGTCTCGGTGAAGAGCCCGGCGCCGACCGCCTCCGCGTCCCCCACCGCGGCTGCCGCCGCGCCGGGGACCGCCGCCCCGACCGCGCCGGTCGACGGTGAACTCGCCGCCACCGGCTCCGGGTCCACCCTGGTCCCGGCTGCCGCCGCCACGGCGCTCGCCGCGCTCGGCGCCGGTGCGCTGCTCCTCGCCCGCCGCCTGCGCCGCCAGGCCTGAGCCGCCGGCGACCCGTGCCCGCCCCGTCACCCACGGGGCGGGCACGGGCTCTTGCGGGGCCGGGGGAGCGGCGGAGGCGGGGCGTCAGACCGTGTCGAGTGACGGTGCGTCGAGTGACGGTGCGAGGACGGCGAAGGCCCGGTCGGTCAGGGCGGTCGGATCCGCGGTGCCGTCGCTCTCGCTCCAGCGCTCCAGTACCGCGCCGAAGGCGGTGAGCGCCATCCCCGCGGCGAGGCGCGGGTAGAGGTCGGTGCGGGCGTCGAGTCCGAGCCGTGCCGCCAGCTCCTCCGTCAACTCGTCGCGCCAGTGGTCCTGGTGTTCCAGGAGCCGGGCGAGCAGGGCCGGCGTGCGCAGGATCAGCTGGACGACCCGCAGCGCCCGGTCCCCGCGGTCGCCGCAGTGGGCGAGCGGGGCGCCGACCGCCGCGCGCAGCGCCGCCGAGGGGCGCTCGTCGGCCGGTCGGGCCGCCAGGCCCTCGCGGATGCCGGTGCCCAGATCGGCCAGGAACCGGACGACCACGTCCTCCTTGGACGCGAAGTACCGGAAGAACGTCCGCTTGGACACGCCGGCGTCGGTCGCGATGTCGTCCACGGTGACGGCGTCGAACCCCCGGGCCGTCAGCAGCTGGAACGCGGCCTCGGTGAGCTCGTCCACGACGAGCTGCCGCTTGCGCTGGGCCAGGCTGACGGCGGGGCGGGAGGTCATGCCGTGATGGTACGGCATGTCACCGGCGTCACCAAGGCGCGATCCGTTACCAAGTGACGTAATGACACCAGGGCGCGTCTTGACACTCGGTGACACCGAAGCCAGCATGTGTCCCATGACAGGGGAACCGGAAGGACGTCCGGAGTCGGTGTCGGAGCGGCCGAGGCCGCAGCAGCAGCAAGGGCGGTGGGGCGCCGTGGACATCCCGGACCAGACCGGCCGGGTCTTCGTGGTCACCGGAGCCAACGGCGGTCTCGGGCTGGCGACCACCAGGGCACTGGTCCGCAGGGGAGGGCACGTCGTCCTCGCCGTGCGGGACGAGGAGAAGGGACGCAGGGCGGCGGACGCGGTCGTCGCCGGCCTGCTCGCCGAGAGCGCGGACACCCCCGACACGGCCTGGGACGTCACCGACACCCGGGCACTGGAGGCCCGGCTCGAAGTCCGCCGCCTCGACCTGGCCGACCTCGACGCCGTCCGGGCCTTCGCCCGGGGGCTGCGCGCCGACCGTCCGAGGCTGGACGTGCTCGTCAACAACGCGGGCGTGATGGCCCCGCCCCGGACGCTCAGTGCCCAGGGCCACGAGCTGCAGTTCGCCGCCAACCACCTCGGCCACTTCGCGCTCACCGGGCTGCTGCTCGGCGCGCTGGCGGCAGCGCCCGACCCCCGCGTGGTCACCGTCAGCTCGGTCAACCACCGCAAGGGGCGCATCCGCTTCGACGACCTCGACGGTGCCCGCGCCTACGCGCCGATGGCGTTCTACGACCAGTCGAAGTTCGCCAACGCGGTGCACGCCTGGGAACTGCACCGGAGGCTGGTCGCCGCAGGCAGCCCGGTCCGCAGCCTGCTGGCCCACCCCGGCTACGCCGCCACCGGTCTCCAGACCGGCGCGCCGACCGGCCTCGTCCGGCTGCTCTTCGGCCGGATCCTCCGGCCGCTCGCCCAGACGGCGGCCGACGGCGCACTGCCGCAGCTGTACGCGGCGACCGCCCCGGACGTGCGGGGTGGTGAGTTCCTCGGCCCGGACGGGCGCGGCGAGCTGCGCGGCGCCCCGGTCCGCGTCCCGTTGGCCCCGGCGGCGGCCGATCCCGGGACCGGCCGCCGCCTCTGGGCGCTGTCGGAGGAACTGACCGGGGTGCGGTACGGGCTTCCGGCCTGACCGCGCCGCCGCCCGGTCCCTCAGGCGGGCTGCGCCACCGTCACCGCCGGCTCGTGCCGGACCGGGAAGTTCACCGAGTTGGCGATGTAACAGGCCCGGTGCGCGTCGGCGTGCAGGGCGAGTGCCTTCTCCGTCATCCCCTTCTCGGCGACCTCGACCCGGGGGTGCAGCACCGCCTCGGTGAAGTGGCCTCCTTCGGCGGTCTCGGCCATCGTGCCGGTCGGGCGGTCGGTGTACGCGGTGACCACGACGCCGTTCACCGCGCACAGGTGCAGGTACCAGAGCAGGTGGCACTGGGAGATCGAGGCGAGGAGCAGCTGCTCGGGGTTCCACCGGGTCGGGTCGCCCCGGAAGGCGGGGTCGGAGGAGCCGGGGATGGGCGGGCGCCCGTCCGCCGCGACCTCGTGGTCCCGGCGGTAGGAGCGGTAGTCGCTGGTGCCGGTGCCCTGGTTGCCGGTCCAGGTGATCTCGGCGGTGTAGGTGTGCAGCTTGGCCATCGGGTGCCTCTCCGAGCGGAGGTCGGTGGGGATTCCGGCACCCAGTCAACAACAGCCCCCGGCGGTCCCGTTCGGCAGGGACCCGCGACCGCGGGCCGGTGACCCGTCGCCCGTCGCCCGTCGCCCGGCCCGGACGCGCGGTCCCCGGGCCGGGGTCCGGCCGGCCGTGTGCGCCGGACCCCGGCCGTGGTCGCCGCCGCTGCCCGGTCCGGCCTCACCTCTCGCGCCGGGCGCGGCTCCGCCGGAGCCACCGTCGGAGCCGCACGGGCGGCGCGTCGGGCGGGGGCGGCGATCACTTGGTGCGGCAGTGGTCCTCCTGAACGGTCCTCCTGAACGTCCTGCGGACGGGTGCGCGCGGAGGCGCGCGGCCACGGCCTCACTCGACGGTGACGTCCACCTCCATCCGGTCCGCCCCGGGTGTGCCGGAGACGGCGAGGGTGACGCCGCTCCAGGTCCCGTCGGGCAGGTCCAGCGGCGGCTTGGTGTTCTCCCCGATGCTGGAGTTGTCGAGCGACGGGTAGAGGTCGTCCGCGTCGCCGCGTTCGTCCGCGCCGAAGATCTTCGCCAGGTCACGCCGGCCGTCGGCCTGGAGGAGCTCGATGGCGAGCCGGCGCTCGTCGTTGACGTTGTCGATGGCCTCGTCGACGACGTAGGCCGCGATGCCCTCGTCGGGCAGGAACCCGTCCTGGCCGCTCTGGCGGCGGTACTCGACGACGATGTACTGGCTCTCCCGCATCCGCCCCGGGTTCGGGTTGCGGACGAACAGCGAGTCGCCGCCTTCGGCGACGGGCCGCAGGGAGATGCCCGCGGTGGTGCCGTCGATCTCCTGCGGGGTGGCCCAGCCGTGGAACATCCGGAGCATGCTGTTCGGGTAGACCGGGGTGGTGCCCTTGTTGCCCCAGGAGCCGCCCGCCATCAGGCAGTAGTTCCCGAGACCGTTGGAGACGGTGGTGGTGACGCGTCCGGTGTCGTAGAAGTCGGCCCAGCGGGCGGCCAGGTGGCCCCATTCGTGGGCGCAGACGCCGACCTTGCAGTCCTCGGGGACGGTCAGGAACGTCTGCACCCGCAGGTTCGGTGCGACCTTCACCCCGTTCTCGCCGGGCGGGTTCCACTTGAGGCTCCACAGGTTGCCCGGCTGGTCGGACTCCCGGAGCTCCTCGGCCCCGCGGCCCGCGTGGACGATGAACAGCGCGGTGACGAGGCCCTCGTCGAGGGCGTCGAAGCCGCCGGTGAAGTCGATGCCCTCCCGGAGCGCGATGTCGAGGGTGTCCGCGGCCATGCCCTGGGCGTTGGCGGGCGGGTCGCCCATGCCGGACCGGTTGTCGGCGTAGAAGGAGAGCGGGTGCGGCAGGCGGAACCAGCCGTGCACCTCGCCCTGGACGTCGATGCCGTGCGCGGTCGGGCGGGCGGGGTCGAAGCCGCTGATCCGCCGGTAGTAGTCGCGCATCGAGCCGGTGGCGAAGGTGCCCGGGCCGAAGAGCAGCTGCTCGAAGTGTTCGACGGTGTGGGCGGGGTCGTGCGGCCGGTCGGGGAAGTCGACCAGGAGGACGAGGGTGCGGATCTCGCCCTTGAGCTTCCTGGACGGACGGGTGATCAACTGGGCCCCGGTGCTGGGACCGGGGCGGACGGCCCCGTCGTCGAGGCCGATGAGGTTCTCGCCGCGGCGCTGGGAGCGCCAGACGTAGTAGTACTGCTCGAAGGTGATGTCCTGCGGCAGCCGGCGGGTCCTGATCAGCTCCCGGTAGTGGGCACGGAGGGCGGCGAGGGCGTCGGGTGACATCGGCACCGGGCAGGGGCGGTGGTCGTCGAGGGAATGGTGGGGGCGGTGATGCAGCGGGGTTAAGGTGTGACGCATAGTGACGGCTCCTTAGAGCCTGTTCACCCCGCGGGGGCGTGTTCGGCGCCCCGCCGAGTGGGCGGTCGCCGGCAATCGGTCGGCTCGCCGAGTGGGTCGGGTCTGGCCGGTACCGGTCGCGAATGGGGCGATATGCGGTTATCAGTCCCTATTTTGACGCCCCGGGCGGTGAAAGCACCAGGGCCGAAGGGGGGTCGGTTCCCCTCAGTTCGCCCGGTGGGCCGCCGCGGCGGCCGCGAACGAGGCGGCGAGCTGCGGAGATCCCGCCCAGTGCAGATGCAGATACGAAGCGTGAACGTTTCTGGCCGCGAACCCCTCCGTGCGCGGGCCGGTCGGCAACCGCCAGCCCCAGGCGGCCCGTTCGCCGGCCCCCGGCTCGCAGACGGTCCGGTGGAACTCGTGCCCGCGCACCCGGGTGCCGGTCGGTGCGAGCGGCGAGTCGTGCAGCGCCACCGCCTCCCGGTACCCGAGGGTCAGCCGCTCGGTCATCCGGGCCGAGGTGTCCAGCACGCCGCACATCGGCAGGCCGTCCAACTCGCGGCCGAGGTAGAGCAGTCCGGCGCACTCGGCGGCGACCGGCCCGCCCGAGGCGGCGAACGCGGCGATCGCGGAACGGAGTTGCCCGTTCGCGCTGAGTTCCCGGACGTACAGTTCGGGGAACCCGCCGCCGATCACCAGGCCCGCCGTGCCCTCCGGCAGCCCGTCGGCGTGCAGCGGGTCGAACGGGACCACCTCGGCGCCGGCGGCGGTGAGCAGCTCGGTGTTCTCCGCGTACGAGAAGGAGAACGCGGCGCCGCCGGCCACCGCGATCCGCGGCGCCCCGATCCGCGGCGCCCCCGCCCGCGGCGCCCCGGCCACCGGAAAGCCCGCCGCCACGAGCTCGGCCATCTCCGCGGCGGGGTCCCACGGCTCGGCGTCCAGCGGCGGCGCGGTCCGCGCCAGCGCCAGCACCGCGTCCAGGTCCACCGAGGCGGCGACCAGCTCGCCCATGTCGGCGACCGCCCGGAGTGCCTCCGCCGAGCGCTCCACGGCCGGGATCAGGCCGAGGTGGCGGGACGGCGTGGCGACCGCCGCCGAGCGCCGGACCGAGCCCAGCACCGGCACGCCCGAGCCCTCCTCCAGGGCCTCGCGCAGCAGCTGCTCGTGCCGGTCGGAGGCGACCCGGTTGAGGATCACCCCGGCCAGTCGGACCTCCGGGTCCCAGGACGCGAAGCCGTGCACCAGCGCGGCCACCGACCGGGACTGCGACGAGGCGTCCACCACCAGCACCACCGGTGCCCGCAGCAGCTTGGCGACGTGCGCGGTGGACGCCAGCTCGCCGCGCCCCGAGGCGCCGTCGTACAGGCCCATCACGCCCTCGACCACCGCCACGTCCGCACCGGCCGCGCCGTGCAGGAAGAGCGGCGCGATCCGTTCCGGCCCGCACATGAACGCGTCCAGGTTGCGGCCCGGCCGCCCGGCCGCCAGCCCGTGGTAGCCCGGGTCGATGTAGTCCGGGCCGACCTTGTGGGGGGAGACGGCCAGCCCGCGCGCGGCGAGTGCCGCGATCAGGCCGGTGGCGACGGTGGTCTTGCCGGCGCCGGAGGACGGTGCCGCGACGACGAGACGGGGGATGTTCACGTTCAGGGTTTCCGGTCTACCACTCGATACCGCGCTGGCCCTTGCGGCCGGCGTCCATGGGGTGCTTGACCTTGGTCATCTCGGTGACCAGGTCGGCGAAGCCGGTGAGCGCCTCGGGCGCGTACCGGCCGGTGACGACGACGTGCTGGCTGCCCGGGCGGTCCTTCAGGACGGCCACCACCTCCTCCGGGTCCACCCAGCCCCAGTGCATCGGGTAGGTGAACTCGTCCAGCACGTAGAAGCGGTAGGTCTCGGCGGCGAGGTCGCGCTTGACCTGCTCCCAGCCCTCCTTGGCCGCCGCCTCGCTGTCCATCTCCATCTCGGAGGAGCGCTGGATCCAGGACCAGCCGGAGCCCATCTTGTGCCAGTCGACCGTGCCGCCCTCGCCGGAGGCGCCGAGCACGCGCAACGCGTTCTCCTCGCCGACCTTCCACTTGGCGGACTTCACGAACTGGAACACCCCGACCGACCAGCCCTGGTTCCAGGCGCGCAGCGCCATGCCGAAGGCCGCGGTGGACTTGCCCTTGCCGGGGCCGGTGTGGACGGCGGTGATCGGCATCGTACGGCGCTGGCGGGTCGTCAGGCCGTCGTCGGGGACACTCTCGGGAACACCCTTGGGCATGTCGGCTCAGGCCGCCTTTCGCGTAGTGGTGGTGGGGCGGTTGTCGCGGACGAGGGAGGCCACGCCCTCGGCCCGCAGCTCGTCCAGGGTCACGGCGGTGGCGCGGAGCCGTGCGGCCAGCGTGCGGGCCAGGCCGAGCCGGACCGGTCCGGACTCGCAGTCCAGCACCACGCTCGCCACGCCCTGCCCGGCCAGCAGCCTGGCCGCCCGGTGCGACTGCGCGACGGCGTCGCGGGCGCCGGTGGCCCGGCCGTCGGTGACCACGACCAGCAGCGGGCGGCGGTCGGGGTCGCGCAGCCGCTCGACCCGCAGCACCTCGTGGGCGCGGAGCAGCCCGGCGGCCAGGGGGGTCCGGCCGCCGGTGGGCAGGGTCTCCAGCCGGGCCGCGCCGACCTCGACCGAGGAGGTGGGCGGCAGCGCCAGTTCGGCGGACCCGCCCCGGAAGGTGATCATGCCGATCTTGTCCCGGCGCTGGTAGGCGTCCATCAGCAGGGACAGCACCGCGCCCTTGACGGCGGTCATCCGCTGCCGGGCCGCCATCGAGCCGGAGGCGTCGACCACGAACAGCACCAGGTTGGACTCCCGTCCCTGGCGGACCTGTTCGCGGAAGTCGTCCTTGTGCAGCACCAGGGCGCGGGACGCCCGGCCGCGCGCCACCTGGTGCGGTGCGGCGGCCCGCAGGGTGGCGCTCAGGTGCAGCCGGGCCAGCCGGCCCTGCGGGCGGCGGGACCTGATGGTGTGGCCGCCGTCGGTCTCGGCGGGGGAGCGGCGGCCCTGTGCGCCGCGCCCGGTGCCGTCGACGGCGAACAGCCGGGTCCGGTACGGGTCGCCGGCCGCGACGGGCGCCGACTCCCGGGCGGGGGAGGGGTGCTGGGCCGGGACGGGCTGCGGGAGTGCCGGGTCCTCGTCGGGGGAGGTGGCGTCGGCGCCGGCGGGCGGGCCGTCCGGGCCGGTCGGCTCGGGGGCGCCGCCACCGCCGTCGGGGCCGGGTCCGTCGCCCTCGGGGCCGTCCGGGCCGTCCCCGGGGTCCGGGTCGGGGTCCTCGTCCGACTCCCGGGCCTCGGCCCGCCCCTCCGCGAGGGCCTCCTCCTCGTCCTGCCGGGCCTGCTCCTCGCGGGCCTCCTCCTGCTCCTGCCGGGCCTGCTCCTCCAGCGTCCGGTCCAGCAGCTCCTCGTCCAGCCCGGGCGCGTCGAAGGGGTTGCGCCGGCGCCGGTGCGGCAGCGCCAGCTGTGCGGCCTTGCGGACGTCCTCCTCCAGCACCTCGGTGCGCCCGGACCAGGCGGCCAGCGCGACGGCGGTGCGCGCCATCACGATGTCCGCGCGCAGCCCGTCCACCTCGAACGCGGCGCAGACGGCGGTGATCCGGCGGAGTGCCGCGTCGGTCAGCTCCACCTTCGGCAGCAGCTCCCGGGCGGTGGTGATCCGCAGGGCGAGCGCCCGCTCGTCCTCCTCGAACCGGTCGGCGAAGCCCGCCGGGTCGGCGTCGTAGGCGAGGCGGCGGCGCACGACCTCGGCCCGCTCCACCGGCTCCCGGGTGGCGGCGATCTCGACGGTCAGGCCGAACCGGTCGAGCAGCTGCGGCCGCAGCTCGCCCTCCTCCGGGTTCATCGTGCCGACCAGCAGGAACCGGGCCGCGTGCCGCACCGAGACGCCCTCGCGCTCGACGTACGAGCGGCCCATCGCGGCGGCGTCCAGCAGCAGGTCCACCACGTGGTCCTGGAGCAGGTTGACCTCGTCGATGTAGAGCACGCCGCGGTGCGCCTGCGCCAGCAGGCCCGGCTCGTACGCCTTGACGCCCTCGGCGAGCGCCCGCTCCAGGTCCAGCGAGCCGACGATCCGGTCCTCGGAGACGCCGACCGGCAGCTCGACCAGCCGGGCCGGTCGCGAGGACGCCCCGGCGCCGGCGTGCGCGCCGTCCGGGCACTGCGGGTCGGGCGCGGCCGGGTCGCAGGCGAAGCGGCAGCCGTCGACGGTGGCGATGGACGGCAGCAGGCCGGCCAGCGCGCGCACCATGGTCGACTTGGCGGTGCCCTTCTCGCCGCGGACGAGCACCCCGCCGACCGCCGGCGAGACCGCGTTGAGCAGCAGCCCGAGCCGTAGGTCGGCCATGCCGACGATCGCGGTGAACGGGTAGCGGACGTCACTCATGATTCTCGCTCACGATTCTCCCCAAGGGGCCCCGGGCGGCAGGAACGGCAGCGATCCGGCCGCCGGCACCCCGCCTTCGATCAGCTTCCACAGTGCGTCGGTGTCCGCGTGTTCCTCGATCAGCTCCCCCAGTCGGTCCAGCCGGGCCTCGCGCGCCGCCGCGAACGAGGTGTCCGGCGCGGGGACGAACGCCCGGCCGGCCGATGCGGCGACGTCGCGCAGCAGTTCGCGCCGGAAACCGTCGTTCTCCAGCGCGCCGTGCCAGGTCGTCCCCCAGACGGAGCCCACCCGGCAGCCGTCCAGGAAGGGGGTGCCGCCCTCGACGGTGACCACGCCGTGGTGGATCTCGTAGCCCTCGACCCGCTGCCCGTACGCCTCGCCGACCGGCCGGCCCAGCACCTTCTCGACGCCGAACCGGACGTGCGTCGGCAGCAGGCCGAGCCCCTCCACGGTGCCGGCCTTCGACTCGACCTCGTCCACGACGGTCCGCGCCAGCATCTGGTAGCCGCCGCAGACGCCGAGGACGGGACGGCCCTGCGCCGCCCGCGCCTTCAGCGCCGTCTCCAGGCCGCGCTCGCGCAGCCAGGCGAGGTCCGCGACGGTGGCCCGGGTGCCGGGGAGCACGACGAGGTCGGCGTCGGCCAGCTCCTCGGGCCGGGTGGCCCAGCGGACCAGCACCCCGGGCTCCTGGGCCAGCGCGTCCAGGTCGGTGAAGTTCGACAGCCGGGGGAAGCGCACCACGGTCACCCGCAGCACGTCCGCGCCGAGCGGCCCGCGGCCGGCCGTGCGGTCGACCACGGTGGACAGGTCGAGCGAGTCCTCGGCGTCCAGCCAGAGGTCGGGCAGCATCGGCAGGGTGCCCAGCACCGGGCGGCCGGTCAGCTCGCGGAGCATCTCCAGCCCGGGGGCGAGCAGCCGCGCGTCGCCGCGGAACTTGTTGACGAACCAGCCGGCCACGTGCCGCTGGTCCTCGGCCGAGAGCAGCGCCAGCGTCCCGTACATCGCCGCGAACACCCCGCCCCGGTCGATGTCCCCGACCACGACGACCGGCAGCCCGGCGGCGGTGGCCAGGCCCATGTTGGCGATGTCCCGGTCCCGCAGGTTGATCTCGGCGGGCGAGCCGGCGCCCTCGCAGATCACCACGTCGTACCGGCGGCGCAGGTCCGCGAGGCACTCCAGGGCCCGCTCCAGCAGCACCGGCTTGCGGTCGCGGTAGTCCAGCGCGCCGACCTCGGCGACCGCCCGGCCGAGCAGCACGACCTGGCTGCGGCCGTTCGCGCCGGGCTTGAGCAGCACCGGGTTCATGGCCGCCTCGGGCTCCACCCGGGCGGCCTGCGCCTGCATCGCCTGCGCGCGGCCGATCTCGGCGCCGTCCGCGGTGACGAAGGAGTTCAGCGACATGTTCTGCGCCTTGAACGGCGCGACGCGGACGCCCTGACGGGCCAGCCAGCGGCAGATGCCGGCGGTGACCACGCTCTTCCCGGCGTCCGAGGTCGTCCCGGCGACCAGCAGTGCGTTGCTCATGCCCCACCCCTTCTCCTGCTCAGGGCCGCCCGGAGCAGCAGATGCCCGGCGACCGTCGTACCCAGCGCCAGCGCGCCCACCCGTCGGGAGAGCACGCAGGCCCGCTCGATGTCGTCCACCCCGACCGGCCGGAGCCCCTCGCCGAGCACCGGCCGGTGCTCGACGCGGTCGCCGTACCGGAGCGTCCCGCCCAGGCGGACGCCGACCGCACCGGCGAAGGCCGATTCGGCCTGGCCCGCGTTCGGGCTGGGGTGTGCGGAGCCGTCCCGCCGCCAGACCCGCCAGGCGGTGCGCGGTTCGGGCGCGGCGGCGACGGTCAGCAGCGCGGTCAGCCGGGCGCCCGGCCAGCCGGCCACGTCGTCCAGCCGCGCGGAGGCCCAGCCGAACCGGGCGTACCGGGGCGAGCGGTGGCCGACCATCGCGTCCAGGGTGTTGACGGCGCGGAACGCCAGCAGGCCCGGTGTGCCCGCGAGCCCGCCCCAGACCAGCGCGTTGACCACGGCGTCGGCGGTGTTCTCGGCGACCGACTCGACCACCGCGCGGGCCAGCTGGGCCTCGTCCAGGGTGCTCGGGTCGCGGCCGCACAGGTGCGGCAGCCGCTCCCGGGCCGCCGTCAGGTCGCCCGCGGCGAGCGAGCGGCCGATGGTCCGGGCCTCCCGGGTCAGCGAGGTGCCGCCGAGCACGGTCCAGGTCGCGGCGGCGGCCAGGGCGGCCCGCCCGAGCGGCCGGCGGCCGAGCAGCCGGTCGGCGGCCACGGCGCCGGCCGCGACGGTGCCCACGCAGAGCGCGGTGTAGGCGGTGCCGGTGGCGCGGTCGTCGCGCCAGATCCGCCGTTCCAGCCGGTTCGCGGCGGTGCCGAAGACGGCGACCGGGTGGCCGCGGCGAGGATCGCCGAGCCGGGTGTCGGCGAGGTATCCGGCGACTGCGCCCGCGGCGAACGCGGCGGCGCGGGTCAGCGGACGCACGGCGGGGTGCGGTGGCGGGTCGTCGCGGCCGGGGCAGGCTGCATCGCGTGGGTGTCCTCACTCAGGGTCCGCGCCCTGGATCGACGTACCGGGGGCGAGAGTCTCCTGGCTTCCGGGTCGGACGCACGCCCGGGCCTTCCAGCGGCTTCTGACGGCTCGCCGTGGCATTGTCCGGACGTGCTCCCCGGTGACAGTGGCGGGACCGCGCCGGACTCGCACCGGCTTCCTCTGCTTGCCTCCGTATGGCTGAAGGATCCCATCACGCCCCCGAACCGGGAGTCAACCGAGGTCACGGAGCGTTCGGTCACACCGCCGGTCCTCGCGCGGCCCCCGCCCCGGCCCCGCACGGGCCCGCCCCGGAGGCTCGCGCCCCGGTGTGACGTTGCTCCCGATCTGACACGGACGGCCGTGTCCTACTGGCCACCGGCCGCCGCCGCTAGTGGACTGGGGCCAGAACACCCTCCGGCACCGGGACTTAACTGCGGGGAGCGAGTATGCGTTGGGGAATCGCGGCCACCGTGGCCGCCGCCGCCGTCGGTACGGGGGCGGCCGTGCTGGTGATCGGCCGGCGGGCGTCCGAGCGGATGGTCCACCCGGCCGTCGCGGCCCGGGCGAGGTCCGGCCCGGTGCAGGTCCTGACCCTCGGCGCGGGGCGGGTCGGCTTCACCCGCGGCCCGGAGAGCGAACGCCCCGGCCGCTGGGCCGTGGAGTGGGGAGAGGACGGGCACGCGGTCGTCGGCGAGGTCCTGCACAGCGACGGGAAGGGCGTCACCCGCCGCCTGCTCCGGGCGGACCGGGGCACCCTCACGCCCGGTACCGAGGTCCGCTTCACCCCCCGGGTCCATCTCGGGGACCCGACGACCGCGCTCGGGATCCCGTTCACCGAGACCGCCGTCGAGGGCGAGCTGGGTGCGCTGCCCGCCTGGCGGCTGGACGGCGCGCGGGGCACCTGGGTGATCCTGGTGCACGGCCCCGGCGCCGACCGCTCCCAGGCTCTCCCGGTGCTCCCGCTGCTCCGGCGGCTGGCCCTGCCGGTGCTCGCCGTCAGCTACCGGGGCGACGCGGGTGCGCCGGCCTCCCCGGACGGCCTCGGCCACTTCGGCGAGACCGAGTGGCGCGACGTCGAGGCGGCGATCCGGCGCGCGCTGGACAGCGGCGCCGGCAAGGTCGTCCTCTACGGCTGGTCGCTCGGCGCCACCACGGCCCTGCAGGCCGCCGCCCGCTCCGGCTGGGCAGGCTCGATCAGCAGCCTGATCCTGGACTCGCCGGTGCTGGACTGGCCGGCCGGCGCGCGGCGCGGTGCGGCCCGGGCCGGCTACCGGGGCGTGGCCGCCGAACTGGGCGCGCTCGCCGCCGAGGGACGCACCGGCCTGGATCTGGCCGACTTCGCGCGCCTCGCCGACGGCACCGACCTGCGGGTCCCCACCCTGGTGCTGCACGGCCCGGACGACCCGGTGGCCCCGTTCCGCGCGGCCGAGCGCCTCGCCGGGAGGCGCCCGGACGTGGTCAACCTCCAGGCCTTTCCCGGCGGTGACCACGCCGCACTCTGGAACACCGACCCGGAGCGCTACGAGGAGACCCTCCGCCGTTGGCTCACGCCCTTCCTCTGAGCGCGCCCGGCCCGGTCCACCCGGCCGCGGCGGCTCCCCGGTCGCCGCGGCCGCTTCCCCTCTCCCTTTCCTCCCCGCTTCCCCTTCCCTCCCTCCCCGGTCACGAGTGGCATGGACCCGCCACTAAGATCAAGCCAGTCGGTTTGGCCTCTGTTGCCCGATCTTGTGGAGGCCCCGCGCCCGCCGCCCGGCCCGCGCGTGCAACCGGATGTGACAGATGGCCGGTACAAGGGGAAGACTGCTCGACGTGACGTCTCGGAACCCGCGCGACCGTGATGCCCCGCTCCCGCCGACGATCGGTACCGGTGCGACGGTGACCCGTCTCCCCGGAACTGCCCACCGCCCCGCCGGCGCCAGGCCGGGGGCCTCCGGCGTACCCCGCCGACGAGGCCCGGCCCCCGCACCCGGCCGCGGCCGGGTCCCCGTGCCGGAGGGCTTCCCCGCACCCGCCGAACTCGCCCCGCTGGCCCGCCGCATGCTGGTCGACGCCGTCCGGATCGCCCGTTGGGCCGGCGACCTCGACGAGGTCGACAAGCGCGGCGAGCTGCTCCCCGACGACGCCCGGGCCGCCGGCCGCGCCCTCGCCATGACGGTGGGCGCCGCGGCCAAGGCCTGGGGCCAGGCGCTGCTGGTCGGCCTGGTCGAGGCCAGGGACGGCGGCGCCGTCCCCGGCTGGCGCCTGCACGCCTGGGAGCACGACGACGAGGCGGTGGTCCGCGGCTGGTCGGCACTGTTCGACGCCTGGACCCTGCTCGCCCCGGTCCCGCCCGCCGCCCTGCGCGGCGTCTTCGCGGTGCTCGCCGGGCAGGCCGTCGACCAGGCCCCGCAACTGCTCTCCTTCCTGCACCTGGTGGACGGCCCGGTCGCCGACATGGAGCTGCTGGAGCTGCTCCGGCGCGGTCTGGACGAGCGCCGGGTCGGCGGTGGCGAGAGCACCTTCGGCCTCTCGCCCGTCCCGCACGCGGCCTCGGCGATCTCCGCGGTCCGCGGCACCTGCCGCGAGCCGCAGATCGACACCCCGGCCTCGCCCGCCGACGTGGCGGCCGTCCTCGACTGGATGCTGGACGGCCTCGCCGCCGTCGGCGCACTGGTCCGCCGGGACAACGCCGCCGACCTGTCGCCGCTCGGGCACTGGGCGGTGCGGGCCAAGCTGGAGGAGATCTGCACCGTCGCGCAGACCGCCGCCGGCCACATCGAGCAGAGCGCGCCGGAACTGCTGAGCGCCTGCGCCGACTACTCGCCGGGCCCGGCCCGCGCCGAGTACCGCGCCTGGCTGGCGGCCCGCCCGGCCGACCGGGCGGTGGCCGAGCTGCTGGAGGCGGCGCAGGGCGAGGACGCGCTGGTCCGCGGCCTGGCCTTCGAGGCGCTCCGGGTCGCCGGCTCCACCGCCGAGCAGGCCGTCCGGGCCGCCGTCGACGAGCCGGTGCTGCGCCCGTACGCGCTCCTCTGGCTCGCCGAGCGCTCGGACGAGGGGGTCTCGCCGGCCGACGTGCTGGGGGCGGAGGACGCCGCCTGGCTCTGGGTGGACACCGCCGCCGCCGTGCTGGACCACGGGGAGACGGAGCTGCTGGTCGGCCACGTCGAGGGCGCTTCGGCCGGTGACCCGGTGCGACTGTTCGCCCGGGCCCGGCAGTCCGGACACCCGCGGGCGGCCTCGGTGCTGACCGCCGTCTCCGGCGTCCACCCGGACCCGGCGGTGGCCCGCGCGGCGCGCCGTTCGGCCTTCAGCGTCCACCGCGGCGGCGCCTGAGCGGTCCGCCCGGGATCCCCCGGCGCGGCGCACGACATGACGAAGGGCCCGGATCCCTGGGGGATCCGGGCCCTTCGTCATGCGTCTCGTCGGTCGTCAGCCGATCCGGGACTCCGCGCGGCGTGCCCGCACGTCCCCGACCTTCTGGCCCACCTTGCGGCGGATGACCAGCAGCGGGGCCATCGCGGCCAGCGCGATCTGGCCGAACGCGCCGATGTGCAGCAGGTAGTCGCCGCCCTTCAGGCCGGTCGCCCAGGCCGCCAGGCAGCCGATGGAGAGCACGATCCAGCAGAGCGTCGCGGTGGCCAGCAGCCCCTGCGGCTTCGGGTACTCGATCCGGCTGACCATCAGGTACGCCACGCCGAAGATGGCGAGCAGACCGGGCAGGAACGGCGGGTCGAGCAGCACGATGGCGATCACCGTCATCGCACCCATCGGGCAGGGCATGCCCTGGAACACCCCGGGTCGCATCTTCACGGCGGAGAAGCGGGCGAGCCGCAGCACCACCGCGAGCAGCACGGTCAGCGCGATCAGCGCCGAGAGCCGGCTGTTGGAGCCCGGCGAGACCATGCCCCAGACGGCGACGAAGTAGGCCGGCGCGATGCCGAAGCTGATCAGGTCGGCCAGGTTGTCGAGTTCCGCCCCGAGGGCGGAGGAGCGCAGCTTGCGCGCCACCAGCCCGTCGAAGAGGTCGCACATCGAGCCGATCAGCAGCAGCGTCACCGCGGTGGCGGCACTGTGCTTGTCCGGCGCGGCGCCCGGGTTGGTGATGTGCGGGACGAGCACCCCGGTGGTGATCGAGTAGATCGCCAGGAACCCGCAGACGGCGTTCCCCAGGGTCAGGAAGTCGGCGGTGGAGAGGTGCTGCGGCGAACGCGGAGCACGCAGCTCGCGGTCGCGTGCCCAGCGGCGGCGGCGCAGCGCCGTCTCCTCGTCGTCCAGGCCGACGATCGTTTCAGGATCAGTCACGGTCAAGGCGCGTCACCCCGGCTGTGGTCTTCTGGCCGACCTCGACGCCGACCTCGACGCCGGCCGGCAGGTAGGTGTCGACCCGGGAGCCGAAGCGGATCAGACCGATCCGCTCGCCCTGCTCGACCTTGGTACCGGCGTCGACGTACGGCACGATGCGACGGGCCACGGCCCCCGCGATCTGCACCATCTCGATGTCGCCGAGCTCGGTGTCGAAGTGCCAGACGACCCGCTCGTTCTGGTCGCTGTCCTTGTTGAAGGCGGGGACGAAGCCGCCGGGCACGTGCTCCACGGAGGTCACCGTGCCGGGCAGCGGTGCGCGGTTGACGTGGACGTTGAGCGGGCTCATGAAGATCGCGACGCGGGTGCGGCCGTCCGGCCACGCGTCGATGCTCTGAACCACGCCGTCGGCGGGGGAGATCACTCTGCCCGTGCCGATCTCACGCTCGGGGTCGCGGAAGAACCACAGCATGCCGGCGCCGAGCGCGCAGGCGGGCACCGCCGCCAGGGCCCACGTGCCGTTGCGCCGGGTGAGGGCGGTGGTCACGGCGGCCGTGGCGAGGGTGGGGACGAACCAGGGGGTGGCTCCGCGCGCGATGGTCACGCGGGGTCGCCGACCGGCCGCCGGAGCTGCGAGGGCATCGCGGTCCGTGACGGAGGTGTGAGGGGACGGGCTGATGGGCATCGAAAACCTTTGTCGCGGGGGATCATGGCCGCTGGACGGGGGCCACCGCGGGATCGGGTAATAGAGGGACGTCTGCTGTCCCGGTGGATGCTATCGGGAGCACACGGTGGGTGGGCAACCCGCCTGCTCGTTCATGTGTCCTGCTGGAGGCGCCGGTGCGCCTCTGTGTATACGACCGTAGCTCGCCCCCGTCCGGTTCCCAAGGGACCGGGCAGAGCTGGTGACACTTGTCTCAGCAGAGTGTCCGGCAGGGCATGCCGGAGCGGCCCCGGGGCGCGTGACGGCAGTCGTACGCCCCGGGGCCGCTCCGAGGGCCGTGCCGGGCCCGGGCGGACCAGGCGCGGGACCGGTGCACGGCCCGGTGCCGGGACGGGCCCGCACGCCCGTCGACCGGCCGTCCTCGGACCGTCCGCCCGGCGTGCCGCAGGTCACGCGGCACGGGTCGGGTACGACGGAACGGGTCGGGTTCACTCCGCGATGCGGTACTCCTCCAGCAGCCGGCGCCCGACGATCATCTTCTGGATCTCCGCAGTACCTTCACCGATCAGCAGCATCGGGGCCTCCCGGTAGAGCCGCTCGATCTCGTACTCCTTGGAGAAGCCGTAGCCGCCGTGGATGCGGAAGGAGTCCTCGACGACCTCCTTGCAGTACTCGGAGGCGAGGTACTTGGCCATGCCGGCCTCCAGGTCGTTCCGCTCGCCGCCGTCCTTCTTGCGGGCGGCCATCACCATCATCTGGTGCGCGGCCTCGACCTTGGTGGCCATCTCGGCGAGCTTGAACTGGATCGCCTGGTGCTCGGCGATCTTCTTGCCGAAGGTGCTCCGCTGCTGGGCGTAGGCGATGCCCAGCTCGAAGGCGCGCCGCGCGACGCCGCAGCCGCGCGCGGCCACGTTGACCCGGCCGACCTCGACGCCGTCCATCATCTGGTAGAAGCCCTTGCCCGGGACGCCGCCGAGGACCCGGTCGGCCGGGATCCGGACGTCCTGGAGGACCAGCTCGGTGGTGTCGACGCCCTTGTAGCCCATCTTCTCGATCTTCCCGGGCACCGTGAGGCCGGGGACGGTCGGGTTCGGGCCGAATCCCGCCGTCTTCTCGATCAGGAAGGTGGTCATGTTCCGGTACGGGGTGGAGCCGCCCTCGTCGGTCTTGCAGAGCACCGCGACCAGGGTGGACGTGCCGCCGTTGGTCAGCCACATCTTCTGGCCGTTGAGGACGTAGAAGTCGCCGTCCCGGACGCCCTTGGTGGAGATCGCGGCGACGTCGGAGCCGAGGCCCGGCTCGGACATCGAGAAGGCGCCGCGGATCTCGCCGGCCGCCATCTTCGGCAGGAAGTAGTCCTTCTGCTCCTGGGTGCCGTGCGCGTTGATCATGTGCGCCACGATGAAGTGCGTGTTGACGATGCCGGACACCGACATCCAGCCGCGGGCGATCTCCTCGACCACCAGGGCGTAGGTGAGCAGCGACTCCCCGAGGCCGCCGTACTCCTCGGGGATGGTCAGGCCGAAGAGCCCGAGCTGCTTCATGCCCTCGACGATCGCGGTCGGGTACTCGTCCTTGTGCTCCAGCTCGGTCGCGACCGGGATGATCTCCTTGTCGACGAACTCGCGCACGGTGGCGAGGATGTCCCGCTGGATCTCGGTGAGGCCGTCGGTCTGTGCGAGGCGTCCCATCGTGCGGCTCCTGTCATGCCTGAAGAAGAAGAGGGTGGGGGTACGGGGGCTCCGCGGGCGTGACTTCCGCGGAGCCCCCGTGTACCGGGTGGGGCCACGGCCGATGACGGCGGCCGGCCCGTCCGGGGTCCTTGGGGCGGGCCGTGCTCAGGCCGACGGGGTGGGGCGGCCGGGCTGCTCCCCGCCGCGCGCGGTGGTGTAGGTCGCGGTCGGGACCATCACCTTGCGGCGGAAGAGGCAGACGACCGTGCCGTCCTGCTTGTAGCCCTTGGTCTCGACGTACACGATGCCGCGGTCGTCCTTGGACTTGGACGGCCACTTGTCGAGCACGGTGGTCTCGCCGTAGATCGTGTCGCCGTGGAAGGTCGGCGCGACGTGCCGCAGCGACTCGATCTCCAGGTTGGCGATCGCCTTGCCGGAGACGTCCGGGACGGACATGCCGAGCAGCAGCGAGTAGACGTAGTTGCCCACCACGACGTTCCGGCCGAAGTCGGTGGTGTGCTCGGCGTAGTGGGCGTCCAGGTGGAGCGGGTGGTGGTTCATGGTGAGGAGGCAGAAGAGGTGGTCGTCGTACTCGGTGACCGTCTTGCCGGGCCAGTGCTTGTAGACCGCGCCGACCTCGAACTCCTCGTAGGTGCGTCCGAACTGCATGATCGATGGTTCCTTACCGGTCTCAGGCCTGCGGGGGCTCGAACTTGGAGGTGCGGCGGAAGCCCGCGGCCCGGCCCTTGCCGGCGATGACCAGCGCCATCTTGCGGCTGGCCTCGTCGATCATCTCGTCGCCGAGCATCGCCGAACCCTTGGCGCCGCCCGCCTCGGAGGTGCACCAGTCGTAGGCGTCGAGGATCAGCTCGGCGTGGTCGTAGTCCTCCTGGGAGGGCGAGAAGAGCTCGTTGGCGGCGGCGACCTGGTCCGGGTGGAGCACCCACTTGCCGTCGAAGCCGAGGGCGGCGGCGCGGCCGGCCACCTCGCGGTAGCCCTCCTGGTTGCGGATCTGGAGGTACGGGCCGTCGATCGCCTGGAGGTCGTTGGCGCGTGCGGCCATCAGGATGCGCATCAGGATGTAGTGGTAGGCGTCGGCCGGGTAGCCGGGCGGCTGCTCGCCGACCACCAGGGACTTCATGTTGATCGAGGCCATGAAGTCGGCCGGGCCGAAGATGATGGTCTCCAGCCGGGGCGAGGACTCGGCGATCGCGTCGACGTTGATCAGGCCCTTGGCGTTCTCGATCTGCGCCTCGATGCCGATCCTGCCGACCTCGAAGCCCATGGTCTTCTCGATCTGGGTGAGCAGCAGGTCGAGCGCCCTGACCTGCTCGGCGTCCTGGACCTTCGGCAGCATGATGCAGTCGAGGTTGGGGCCGGCGCCCTCGACCACGGTGATCACGTCGCGGTAGGTCCAGTGGGTGGTCCAGTCGTTGACCCGGACGACCTTGGTCTTCGTGCCCCAGTCGCCGTTGTTCAGGGCGTCGACGATGGTGTGCCGGGCGCTCTCCTTGACCAGCGGGGCGCAGGCGTCCTCCAGGTCGAGGAAGACCTGGTCGGCGTCGAGGCCCTGGGCCTTCTCCAGGAACCGCGGGTTGGAGCCGGGCACGGCCAGGCAGGAGCGGCGGGGGCGCAGACGGTGGGGGGCGGCGGGAGTGCTCATGAGGGGTGGTCGGTTCCTTCCGGGGTCAGCTGCTGGACGCGGCGGTGCAGGACGTCCAGGGCTGGAGCCTGTTGGCCAGCCGGATCTCGTCCACGATCCGGCCGATGATGGTCGTGATGCCGAAGTCCTTCGGGGTGAACACGGCGGCGATGCCGGCGGCCTTGAGGGCCTCGCCGTCCGCTGCCGGGATGATGCCACCCACGATCACCGGGACATCCTCCACCCCGGCCCGGCGGAGCCGGTGCAGGACGTCGGGCACCAGCTCGGAATGGGCACCGGAGAGGATCGACAGGCCCACGCAGTGCACGTCCTCGGCGACGGCCGCCGAGACGATCTGCTCCGGGGTGAGCCGGATGCCCTGGTAGACCACCTCGAACCCGGCGTCGCGGGCCCGGACGGCGATCTGCTCGGCGCCGTTGGAGTGCCCGTCCAGGCCGGGCTTGCCGACCAGCAGGCGCAGCTTTCCGGCGCCCAGCTCGGCGGCGGTCGCGGCGACCGCCTCCCGGACCGCGGCCAGTTCGCCGCCGGGTTCGGCGGTCACCGCGACCGGCGCGCCGCCGACGCCGGTGGGGGCGCGGTACTCGCCGAAGACCTCGCGCAGGGCGAACGCCCACTCGCCGGTGGTGACCCCGGCGCGGGCACAGACCAGGGTGGCCGGCATCAGGTTGTCGCCGGTGGCGGCGACGGTCTTGAGGTCCTCCAGGGCCCGCAGTGCCGCGGGCTCGTCGCGCTGCCCGCGCCAGGCCTCCAGGGCGTTGAGCACGGACTGCTCGGAGGCCGGGTCGACGACCATGATCGCGGTGTCGAGGTCGGCCGTGAGCGGGCTCTCCTCGGTCGTGTCGAAGCAGTTCACCCCGATGATCCGGTCCTCGCCGGACTCGATCCGGGCCCGGCGGGCGGCGTGCGAGGCGACCAGGTTGGACTTGAGGTAGCCGGACTCGACGGCCGGGATGACCCCGCCCATCTCCAGCACCTTGGCGATCTCGGCCTCGGCGCCGGCCAGCAGGTCGGCGGTCTTGGCCTCGATTACCTCGGAGCCGTTGAAGATGTCCCCGTACTCCAGCAGGTCGGACTCGTAGGCGAGCACCTGCTGGATCCGCAGCGACCACTGCTGGTCCCAGGGGCGGGGCAGGCCGAGCGCCTCGTTCCAGGCGGGCAGCTGGACGGCGCGGGCGCGGGCGTCCTTGGAGAGCGTGACGGCGAGCATCTCCAGCACGATCCGCTGGACGTTGTTCTCCGGCTGGGCCTCGGTCAGGCCGAGCGAGTTGACCTGGACGCCGTAGCGGAACTGACGCTGCTTGGCGTCCTCGATGCCGTACCGCTCCCGGGTGACCTTCTCCCAGAGCCGGCCGAAGGCGCGCATCTTGCACATCTCCTCGACGAACCGCACGCCGGCGTTCACGAAGAAGGAGATCCGGGCGACCACCTCGCCCATCCGCTCGGCCGGCACCTGGCCGGAGTCGCGGACGGCGTCCAGCACCTCGATCGCCGTGCACATCGCGTAGGCGATCTCCTGGACGGGGGTGGCCCCGGCCTCCTGGAGGTGGTAGCTGCAGATGTTGATCGGGTTCCACTTCGGGATGTTCCCGACGGTGTAGGCGATCATGTCGGTGATCAGGCGCACCGACGGCCCGGGCGGGAAGACGTGCGTCCCGCGCGACAGGTACTCCTTGACGATGTCGTTCTGGGTGGTGCCGGTGAGCTTGGCGATGTCGGCGCCCTGCTCCTCGGCGACCACCTGGTAGAGCGCCAACAGCCACATCGCGGTGGCGTTGATCGTCATCGAGGTGTTGGTCTGTTCGAGCGGGATCCCGTCGAACAGGGCCCGCATGTCGCCGACGTGACCCACCGGCACGCCGACCCGGCCGACCTCGCCGCGGGCGAGGATGTGGTCGGAGTCGTAGCCGGTCTGGGTCGGCAGGTCGAAGGCGACGGAGAGACCGGTCTGCCCCTTGGCGAGGTTCTTCCGGTAGAGCGCGTTGGAGTCGCTCGCGGTCGAGTGGCCGGCGTACGTGCGCATCAGCCACGGCCGGTCGCGCGGCACGCGCCCGCCCGCCGCCGCCGTCGGCGCGCCCTCCGGCCCGCCCGCCCGGGCAGTCATCAGACGTTCCTGAAGCGGTTGATGGCCGGCAGGTGCTTCTCGCGCAGTTCGGCGTCGCGCACGCCCAGACCCTCCTGCGGGGCCAGGCAGAGCACGCCGACCTTGCCCTGGTGCTTGTTCTGGTGGACGTCCAGCGCGGCCTGGCCGGTCTGGTCGAGCGAGTACACCTTGGAGACCGTCGGGTGGATCCTGCCCTTGGCCACCAGGCGGTTGGCCTCCCAGGCCTCCCGGTAGTTGGCGAAGTGCGAGCCGACGATCCGCTTGAGCGACATCCACAGGTAGCGGTTGTCGTACTGGTGCATGAAGCCGGAGGTGGAGGCGCAGGTGACGATGGTGCCGCCCTTGCGGGTGACGTACACCGAGGCGCCGAAGGTCTCGCGGCCCGGGTGCTCGAAGACGATGTCGACGTCCTCGCCGCCGGTAAGCTCGCGGATCCGCCCGCCCAGGCGCTTCCACTCGCGCGGGTCCTGGGTCTGCTCGTCCTTCCAGAACCGGTAGCCCTCGGCGGAGCGGTCGATGATCGCCTCGGCGCCCATCGCCCGGCAGATCTCGGCCTTCTGGTCGCTGGAGACCACGCAGATCGGGGTGGCGCCGCCGGCCAGGGCGTACTGGGTGGCGTACGAGCCGAGGCCGCCGCTGGCGCCCCAGATCAGCACGTTGTCGCCCTGCTTCATGCCCGCGCCGTTCCGCGAGACCAGCTGGCGGTAGGCGGTGGAGTTGACCAGGCCGGGGGAGGCGGCCTCCTCCCAGGTCAGGTGGGCCGGCTTGGGCATCAGCTGGTTGGTCTTCACCAGCGCCAGCTGGGCCAGGCCGCCGAAGTTGGTCTCGAAGCCCCAGATCCGCTGCTCCGGGTCCATCATCGTGTCGTTGTGGCCGTCGGAGGACTCCAGCTCGACCGAGAGGCAGTGCGCGACGACCTCGTCGCCGGGCTTCCAGGCGTTGACCCCGGCGCCGGTGCGCAGCACCACCCCGGCGAGGTCCGAACCGAGCACGTGGTACGGCAGGTCGTGGCGCTTGGTGAGCGGCGAGAGCCGGCCGTAGCGCTCCAGGAAGCCGAAGGTGGAGACCGGCTCGAAGATCGAGCTCCACACCGTGTTGTAGTTCACGGCGCTCGCCATGACGGCGACCAGGGCCTCGCCCGGGCCCAGCTCGGGCAGCGCGACGTCGTCGAGGTGGAGTGACGTGCGAGGGTCCTTGTCGCGGCTGTCGAGGCCCGCGAACATCTGCTCCTCGTCCTTGTGGAGCGTCACCGCTCGGTAGGACTCCGGCAGCGCCAGGGCGGCGAAGTCCGCCGGGGTGCTGTCGGGGCTGAGGATCGCGTCGAGGATTTCCTTCATGGCTGCCTCCGAAGGCGTACCTGTGTGAGGGCACAGGGCGTCTGGGGGAGCCGGGCGCGGACACCGGCTTCGCTGGGTTGGGTGGTGGGTGGAACGTGGCTGGCGGGCCGGCCTGCGGGCCTGGCCTTCAGGGCGTCGTTCCCGGGGTGTGGGAACGCCGGTACGACGGCGCGCCGAGGTGGGGAGCCGCGGCGCCGCGACTGGTTGGTAACAAGGTAGTGGCACCCTGTGCCACGCGTAAAGACACCGGGTGTCACGAATTTCCGGCGCGCCGCACCGGCGTTCACGTGTCACTCGGCGGGCATGGGGGAGGGCCCGTACCGACGTGTCGGTACGGGCCCTCAATTACCTCGTTGACCTGCGAAAACTATCGGCCTCAGGCCCGCCGGGCGCCTTCCAGGGCGGCTCTGATCGAGTCCACCACCACTTCCAGCGGGGCGTCGGTGCGGGCCACTGTGATGAGGACCTCACCGCCGGGGCTGGCACTCAGTGCGCTGGCGACAGCCGCCTCCGACCCCACCCCGCTGGCACCGGGTGCCACCAGGGCCCCGCGCCGGCGCGCGCCCGGCGCGTTGGACGCCCAGAAGGTCCGCCGGGTCACCTCGAACGAGTGGTCCAGCTGCGCCTCCACGTCGCCCCGGCCGCCGGCCCTCAGCCAGCGCCGCAACACGTGGTTGTGGGCCGCGACGACGGCCGCCGCCGACACCTCGGCCAGCATCGAGTCGTCCTCGCCGCCGCGCTGCCAGCCCGCCGGGATCTCCTCGCCGGGGTCGAACCGACCCAGCAGGTACCGGGTGAACAGCCGCTCGTACCGCGCCACCACCGCGATCTCCCGCTCGCGCAGCGCGGGCACCTGACGGATCAACTGGTACCGGGCCACCGAGACCGCGGGGGTGGAGGCGTACATCCGCAGCACCTCCTTGATGCCCCGGCAGACCACGTCCAGCGGGTGCTCCTCGGGCTCGGCGCTGGCCAGCAGGTCGGCCACCCGGACCAGGGTGTCGTCGTGGTCCGGGAAGATCGCCTCCTCCTTGGACCGGAAGTAGCGGAAGAAGGTCCGCCGGGCCACCCCGGCCGCCGCCGCGATCTGGTCGACGGTGGTCTCCTCGTAGCCCTGCGAGGCGAACAGCTCCATGGCGGCGGTGGCCAGGTCCTGGCGCATCTGCTGCCGCTGCGCCGCCGCCCGGCGGCTGCCCGGGCCCCCTTCCTGCCCCACCGGGCCGGCCGCCCGGGCGTCGCGCGGGAGGACGGACTGCTGCGGGGAGACTGCCTGAACCCGATCCATGGCCGGAACGCTACACGTCCCGGGGGCCGGGGCAGGGGGCCTTCCCCGGCGCACGGGGGCGACCGGGCCGGTCACGGCCGGTCTGGGCCAGCGGCCGGAGACGGCCCCCTGCCCCCAGGCGGACCGGTCCGGTCCGGGCGGCGGGTGCCCGGGCTGTCCGGGCTGCCCGTAGGACGGTTGTGCGGTCACCGGCGTGCGTGGTCGCGGAAGCCGCGGCCGGTCTTGCGGCCCAGACAGCCGGCCGCCACCAGGTGCTCCAGCAGCGGAGCCGCCGCCAGGCCCGGCTCGCGGAACTCCTGGTGCAGGACCTGCTCGATGGTCAGCGAGACGTCCAGGCCGACCACGTCCAGCAGCTCGAACGGGCCCATCGGGTAGCCGCAGCCCAGCTTCATCGCGGTGTCGATGTCGTCCACCGTCGCGTAGTGCTCCTGCAGCATCCGCACCGCGTCGTTCAGGTAGGGGAAGAGCAGCGCGTTCACGATGAACCCGGCCCGGTCCCCGCACTCCACCGGGTGCTTGCGCACCTCGGCGCACAGCTCCAGCACGGTCGCGGTGACGTCCGGCGCGGTCAGCACCGTGGACACCACCTCGACCAGCTTCATGGCCGGCGCCGGGTTGAAGAAGTGCATCCCGATCACGTCCTGCGGCCGGGAGGTGGCCGAGGCGCAGCTGATCACCGGCAGCGAGGAGGTGGTGGTGGCGAGCACCGCACCCGGCTTGACGATCTTGTCCAGGGTGGCGAACAGCTCGCGCTTGACCGCCAGGTCCTCGGCCACCGCCTCGACCACCAGGTCCACCTCGGCCAGCTCGCCGTACTGCCCGACCGGCGTGACCAGCGCGAGCGCCGCGTCCCGCTGCTCCGCGCTCAGCCGGCCCCGGGTCACCGAACGCTCCAGCGACCGCGCCAGCTGCGCCTTGGCCTGGTCCGCCTTCTCCTGGCTGCGGGCGGCCAGCAGCACCGGGCGGCCCGCCTTGGCGAACACCTCGGCGATGCCGGTGGCCATCGTCCCCGAACCGCAGACGCCGACCGTGCGGACCGTCCGGCCCGGCACCTTCGGCAGCGCCGGACCGTCGGCCGCGTCGACCGGCCTGGAGGAGCCGGGCGCCGCGTAGGTGTAGAAGCCGCGGCCGCTCTTGCGGCCCAGCAGGCCCGCCGAGACCAGCTGGCCGAGGATCGGCGCGGGGGCGTGCAGCCGGTCCCGGGACTGCTCGTACATGGCCTCCAGGACGGTCCGGGCGGTGTCCACGCCGATCAGGTCGAGCAGCGCCAGCGGGCCCATCGGCAGGCCGCAGCCGAGCCGCATCGCGGCGTCGATGTCCTCCCGGGTGGCGTACTTGGACTCGTACATCGCGGCGGCCTGGTTCAGGTACGCGAAGAGCAGGCCGTTGACCACGAAGCCGGCCCGGTCGCCGGCGGCCACCGGCTCCTTGCCGAGGTCCCGGGCGAACCCGGCGGCGTCCTCGGCCACCTGCGGGGAGGTGAGCACGGTGCGGACCACCTCGACCAGCTTCATGGTGTGCACCGGGTTGAAGAAGTGCAGGCCGAGCACCCGCTCCGGGCGGGCCGTGGCGGCGGCGATCCGGGTCACCGAGAGCGCGGTGGTCCCGGTGGCCAGCACCGTCCCCGGCGGGCAGATCCGGTCCAGCTCGGCGAAGAGCTCCCGCTTCAGCTCCAGTTGCTCGGGCACCTCCTCGACGACCAGGTCGGCGTCGGCGGCGGCCTCCAGCGCGTGGCCCACCGAGATCAGGTCGAGCAGCGCGGTGCGCTCCTCGGGGGTGAGCCGCTCGCGGGTCACCGCGTACGCCGTGGCCTCCTGGATCCGGGCCAGTGCCCGGGCGGCCTGCTCCTCGTCGGCTTCGATGCCGATCACCCGGCGGCCGCTCCTGGCGACGGCGACCGCGACGCCGGCACCCATCGTGCCGAGGCCGACCACGGCGACCGTGGGAAAGGGACGCTCCATCTGTCCTGACTCCTTGTCATGGGAAGCCCGCGCGCGCTCCGGCGGACGCGCCGACGGAGGGGGGTCCGCGCGCGGGGGCTGGGGAGATGACGGTTGCGGCCACCGCGCAGCCGCCGGTCCGCTCCGGCGGTGCTGCGGGTGTGCCGTGGTACTCAGGCGCTCGGCGTGAAGGAAGCGACTCTGAAGCAGAGAAGAGAAAAGGAGGGAAACCCCGGCCTTCGTCCGCGATCCGCGAAAACGGCCGGTGGGTGAACACACCGTTCCGGTGCCGTCCGGTCCGCGCGGTCCCGCGCGCCGGTCGACGCCCCCGCCGGTGCGGCTCCCGAAGCCCGGCGGTGATGCGTGCCGACACTGTAGCCGAGCTACTCGCCGGTAGGAAGGGGGTGGGAGCCGGTATTTCGCCGCCGGGACCGCGTCGCCGGAACGGGTGACGGAGGGGACGGACGTCCGTTCGGACCACCCGATAGGGGAATTACGTGAGGTGGTGCGGCCGGGCAGCATGGGGGCATGAGCACCGGAACCGTGACCGCGGGTCGTGGCGAGCCCGCCGCCGAGCAGGAGCCCGCCGCCGAGGACGCCGGCCGGCCGGCCGGCGTCGCGCTGCCGCCGAGGGCCGACCGGGCGGAGCGCGGGGAGCGCGCCCGGGCCGCGGTCGAGCGGCTGCGGGCCGCCGAGGTCGACGCGGTGGCCGTCACCTGGGTGGACAACGCCGGCATCGCGCGGGTCAAGGCCGTGCCGTTGACCGGCCTGGTGCACGCCGCGCAGTGGGGCGTCGGCACGGCGCCCTGCTTCGACGTCTTCCTGGCCGACGACACCATCGTCTCCAGCCCGCTGACCGGCGGCCCCACCGGTGACCTGCGGCTCTACCCCGACGTCGACCGGCTCGTCCCGCTCGCCGCCCAGCCCGGCTGGGCCTGGGCACCGGGTGACCGGTACACCCAGGGCGGCGCCCCGCACCCGGGCTGTCAGCGGCTCTTCGCCCGCCGGGCGGTCGCGGCGGCGGCCGAGCGCGGCCTGGGCCTGAAGGCCGGGATCGAGATCGAGTGGGTCGTCGCGCTGGCCGGCCCGCCGGAGGAGGAGCCCCGGTACCCGACGGCCGGCGCCGCGTACGGCCTGCAGCGGCTCACCGACCTCTCCGGGTACCTGCGCGAGCTGCTCCGCGCCCTCGCCGAGCAGGGGCTGACCGTGCTCCAGATCCACCCCGAGTACGCGGCCGGCCAGTTCGAGGTCTCGGTCGCCCCCGAGGGCCCGGTCGAGGCCGCCGACACCTCGGTCCTGGTCCGGCAGACCGTCCGCGCCGTCTCGGCCCGGCACGGACTGCGGGTCTCCTTCGCCCCGGTGGTCGAGGCCGGCTCGGTCGGCAACGGCGGCCACCTCCACCTCAGCCTCTGGCGGGACGGCCGCAACCTCGCCCGCGGCGGGTCCGGCCCGCACGGGTTGACCGCCGAGGCCGAGGGCTTCCTCGCCGGGGTGCTCGGCGCGCTGCCCGAGCTGCTGGTGCTCGGCTCCTCCAGCCCGGCCGGCTACCTGCGGCTGGTCCCCTCGCACTGGGCCGGTGCCTACCGGTGCTGGGGCCTGGAGAACCGGGAGGCGGCGCTCCGGCTGGTGACCGGTTCCACCGGCGAGCGCTCCACCGCGGCCAACGCCGAGATCAAGTGCTTCGACGCCACCGCCAACCCCTACCTGGCGCTCGGCGGGGTGCTCGCCGCGGGCCTCGCCGGCCTCGACCGGGGGCTCACGCTGCCGCCGGAGGTCACCGGTGACCCGGCGCAGGCCGAGCCCGGCACGGTCCCCAGGCTCCCCGCCGGACCGGCCGAGGCGCTCGCCGCCTACCGGCGGTCGGCGGTGCTCCGGGAGGCGCTCGGCGAGCCGCTGTACGAGGCGGTGCTGGCGGTCCGTCTGGCCGAGAGCGAGCAGTACGCGGGCGCCACCCCCGAGCAGCTGGTGGCGGCGACCCGCTGGCGGTACTGACGGTGCCCCCGCCGGACGTCCCCGCGCTGGTCGACCACCACTGCCACGGCGTGCTGACGGCCGAGCTCGCCGACGAGGACCTGGCGGGGCTGCTCACCGAGTCCGACCGCCCGCCCGCGCCCGGCACCTCGCCGTTCGACAGCGCGCTCGGCCTCGCCCTCCGCCGCTGGTGTCCGCCCGCGCTCGGGCTGCCCGCGCACGCCCCGGCCGAGGAGTACCTGGCCCGCCGGCGGGAGCTGGGCGCGCCGGAGGCGACACGCCGGCTGCTGGCGGCGGCCGGGCTGGAGACCTGCCTGGTCGACACCGGGCTGACCGCCGCCGCAGGCCGTCCCCTGCTGCCGCTCGACGCGTTCGCCGAGGCGGCCGGCGTCCGGGTCCGTGAGGTGGTCCGGCTGGAGCGGATCGCCGAGGCCGTCGCGGGCCCGGCGGGTGGCTGGGCGCGGGCGGTGCGCGAGGCGCTGGCCGCGGCGGCGTCCGGCGCGGTCGCCGTGAAGTCCGTGCTGGCCTACCGGGCCGGCCTGGAGGTGCCCGCCGAACGCCCCGGTCCGGCCGAGGTGGCGGCGGCCGCGGGGGAGTGGCTGCGGGCCGGGGGCGGCCGGCTGACCGACCGGGTGCTGCTGCACCACCTGCTCTGGACGGCGGTGGACGTCTGCGCCGACCTCGGCCTGCCGCTCCAGCTCCACACCGGCTTCGGTGATCCGGACCTCACCCTGCACCGGGCCGACCCGTCGCTGCTGGCGGGCTTCGTCCGGGCCGCCGAGCCGACGGGTGTCCCGCTGGTCCTGCTGCACGGCTACCCGTACCACCGGCAGGCCGCGTGGCTGGCGCACGTCTTCCCGCTCGTCCACACCGACCTCGGGCTGACCGCCTCCTACGTCGGCCCCCGGGTGGCGACGGTGCTCGGGGAGATGCTGGAGCTGGCGCCGTTCGGCAAGCTGCTGTTCTCCACCGACGCCTACGGCCTGCCGGAGCTGTACCTGGTCGGCGCGGCCCAGTTCCGGCACGGCCTGGGCACCCTGCTGGACGGCTGGCGGGCCGACGGCGCCTGCACCGCGGCCGACGCCGAGCGCCTCACCCGCCGGGTGGCCGCCGGCAACGCCCGACGGCTGTACGCGCTCTGAACGGCCGGCGGGGCGTGAGGTCCGTCGCGCCGGTCCCGGACGGGCGGAGCCCGGGGCAGGGGTGACCGCGCCCGCCGCCCGGGGGGTCGACGGACATGGCTGTGCCGAGCTCTCCCGTGGTGTCGATCAGGACCCGATGGATCATGCCAGTCCGCGGCGGCCCATGACGGTTGTTCGAACAGAATCCTTCGTCACACGGATCCGGTGCGGGCACGAAGGCCGGTTATTCACCGTATGGATTGACGAGGTGTCGCTCGCCCCGGAGCCGCAACCTTCGCAAGTGACCGAACGGTGTCGATTAGATGACTACCCCTTGCGGATTACGACACATGTTCACTAGCGTCCCGATCATTCCAGTGCACCTGCCAACCGCAGTTGCATGACGACTCGGGAGGGCCAACCCCTATGAGTGTTCCTCGGATCAGCCGGACCCGGTTCGCGGCGGTGGGCGTCGTCCTCGCCACCGCCGGCGCCCTCGCGCTGCCGGCCGGCACCGCCTTCGCCGCCGGTGCGGAGTCGACGACCGGTCCGCTGCTCAGCTACGTCGTCAACACCAAGGCCAACCACGGCCAGGTGCAGAAGGTCGAGACCGCGGTCAAGACCCTCGGCGGCTCCGTCGTGTACTCCTACGAGCAGATCGGCGTGGTGATCGCCCGCTCGACCGACACCCAGTTCGCCGCGAAGCTGCGCAAGGCCAAGGGCGTCGAGTCGGTCGGTGCCAGCCGCACCAAGGGCATCACGGCCTCCGAGGACCGGACCGCGGAGGTCGCCGCCGCGCCGACCGCCGCTCCCGCCGCCGGCGAGGAGCCCTACTGGGCCAACCAGTGGGACATGCGTCAGATCGGTGTCGACAAGGCCCACAAGCTGTCCCTGGGCAGCCGCAACGTCACCGTCGGCGTCCTGGACTCCGGCATCGACGGCACCCACGAGGACCTCGCCGCGAACGTCGACGCCTCGAAGTCGGTCTCCTGCATCGACGGCGGCAAGCCGAACACCGCCTGGGACGCCTGGCAGCCCGGCGTGGACGGCGCCCACGGCACCCACGTGGCCGGCACCATCGCCGCCGCCAAGAACGGCAAGGGCATCGAGGGCATCGCCCCGAACGTCAAGCTGGCCGCGGTCAAGGTCGTCGACGACGGCGGCTTCATCTACCCGGAGTACGCCATCTGCGGCTTCGTCTGGGCCGGTGAGCACAAGTTCGAGGTCACGAACAACAGCTACTTCGTCGACCCGTGGATGTTCAACTGCCAGGAGGACGCGGACCAGGCGGCGATCACCACCGCCGTCCGCCGCGCCGTCGAGTTCTCGCAGCGCAAGGGCGTCCTCAACGTCGCCGCGGCGGGCAACGAGAACATCGACCTCGCCCACAAGACCAAGGACGTCGCGAGCCCGGACGACACCACGCCGGCCGAGCGCCCGATCAACCAGAACTGCCTCAACCTGCCGACCGAGCTGGACGGCGTCGTGACGGTCTCCTCGGTGGGCGTCAAGGGCGACAAGTCGTACTACTCCAGCTACGGCAAGAACAAGGTCACCGTCGCCGCCCCCGGTGGCGACCGGATCTACCAGATTCCGGACACCCCGGACAAGAACGGCCGCGTGCTGTCCACCATCCCGGGTGGCGGCTACGGCTACATGCAGGGCACCTCGATGGCCTCGCCGCACGCCGCCGGTGTGCTCGCCCTGCTGGCGAGCACCTTCCCGTGGGCCAGCCCGGAGGAGCTCACCGAGCTGATCACCAACCAGGCCGAGTCGCACGCCTGCCCGTCGGGCCCGTACAACCCGGGCGGCACCGGCGTCTGGGCCGCCACCTGTGAGGGCGGCGTGGACGACAACGGCTTCTACGGCGCCGGCATCATCAACGCCGAGAAGGCGGTCCAGTGGTGGCGCTGAGCAGCTGACCCGCTGATCGGCCGCTGAACCCCCGACGGGGGCGGGACACCAGTCCCGCCCCCGTTCCGCGTGTCCGCCCCCGTTCCGCCCCCGCTCCGCGCCCGGGCGGCGTGCCGAGCCGTCCGGCCCGGCGCGCCAACGGGCCGCTCACTCGACGTGCTGCTCCCAGGCGGTCTCCACCGAGGGCTTGCCGTGCAGGTCCGGGACGTCCTGGAGCCAGGCGGGCCGGCCGGCCCTGGTCCGGGCGGCCCGCCGCTGCTCGGTCTCGCGCAGCTGGTCGGGCGTGGCGAACCCCTCCGGCAGCCACTGCGCGGAGCGCGCGGCCCGGGCGGCCAGGTGCGCGACGTAGGCGCCGCGCAGCTCCGCCACCGAGTCGAAGCCGGGCTCGCCGGCCAGCCACTCGTCCGGGACGAGCGCCAGCACCTCCGCCAGCAGTCCGGCGGTGACCAGCGGCCCGAGCTCCTCGTCGGCGAGCCGGACGTCCGGCCGGTACCCGCCGAGGGCGTGCGCGCTCAGGTCGTACCGCTTGCCGACGGCGGACGCGGCGGCGGACCAGCGGTGGTGGAAGATCAGCGCGGCGCCGTTGTCGATCAACCAGAGGGCGCCGTGCCAGACCATCAGGTTGGGGTTGTGCACGGTCCGGTCGACGTTGCCGGTCAGCGCGTCCAGCCAGACGACCCGCCCGGCCAGGACCGGGTCGACGTCGATCGTGCCGGGCCTGAAGTCGCGGGCGCCGGGCAGCAGGTCCATGCCGAGGTTGATCCCGCGACTGGACCGCAGGATGTCCTGGATCTCGGCGTCCGGTTCGCCGTCGGCGACCGCCGGGTCGAAGTCGACGAGTCGCAGCTCGGGCACCGGCAGGCCGAGCCGCCGGGCCAGCTCGCCGACGATCACCTCGGCCACCAGCGCCTTGCGGCCCTGCGCGGCCCCGGAGAACTTGACCACGTAGGTGCCCAGGTCGTCGGTCTCCACGACACCGGGGACGGAACCGCCGGCCCGCAGGGGGTCGACATAGCGCACTGCTGTCACCTGATCGAGCACACCTGCCACCCTAATGCCCGCCCCCGGAGACCAGGGCGGCGGCCGGTGCGGCGGGGCTCCTGTGATTGGCTTGCCGGTGGCCCGGACGATCGCGCGCCACCGGGGACCACACGGACCGGACGGCCGCGGCACGCGCCGGGCGACTCCACCACACCGGACGACCTGACGAGGAGAGCACGACCATGGGACAGGTGCAGGCCACCACCGAGCGGGTCTACGACGCGGCCCCCGAGCGGGTGTACGAGGCGCTGGCCGACTACCAGGTGACCCGCCCCAAGCTGCTGCCCGAGCAGTACAGCGAGTACGAGGTCCGGGTCGGCGGCACGGGCGCGGGCACCCAGGTGCACTGGAAGCTGCAGGCCACCGAGAAGCGGATCCGCGACTGCCTGTTCACCGTCTCGGCGCCGCAGCCGGACCAGCTGGTGGAGCGGGACGCGAACTCCACCATGGTGATCACCTGGACCGTCTCGGCGGTCGGCGAGGGCCGGTCGAAGGTCACCGTCACGGCGTCCTGGCGGGGCGCGACCGGCATCGGCGGCTTCTTCGAGCGGACCTTCGCCCCGAAGGGCCTGAACCGGATCCACGACCAGGTGCTGGCCAACCTGGCCGCCGAGGTCCGCTGACGCCGACCCGACCCCTCACGACCGGTCCCGGGCCGGCCCGTCACGATCCGCCCCGGGCCGTGACGGCCCCGGGCGCGACGGCCCGGGCCTGCTGAAACCGTCCTTCGGCTCGCTCGGGATTTCGACCGGTCCGTCCACCCGTACGAGCGGGAAGCCGTACGGGTGGACGCCCGCCACGTGCGGGTGACGGCGGCCCCGCGGCACGGTGCGCCCACCCTAGGCTCGCCGCCGTGCATATGACGATCCTTCACATTTCGCAGCCCGTCGACGGCGGGGTCGCCCGCGTCGTCGTCGACCTCGTCCGGGGCCAGCGCGAGGCCGGTCACCGGGTGCTGGTCGCCTGTCCGCGCGGCGGCCGGCTGGCCGAGGAGGCCGGCGCGGTCGGCGCGCTGGTCCTGGACTGGCCGGCCCGGCGCTCGCCCGGCCCGGCCGTCGCCGCCGAGGCGTGGCGGCTGCGCCGGATCGTCCGGGCGGCCGCGCCCGACATGGTCCACCTGCACAGCGCCAAGGCCGGGCTGGCCGGCCGGCTCGCGGTCCGGGGCGCCGCGCCGACCGTCTTCCAGCCGCACGCCTGGTCGTTCGCCGCCGTGGACGGCGCGCTGGCCGCCGCGACCCTGCGCTGGGAGCGGTACGCGACCCGCTGGGCGCACCGGCTGCTCTGCGTCTCGGTCCAGGAGCGGGCCGACGGTGTCGCGGCGGGCCTGCACGCCGACTGGGCGGTGGTGCCGAACGGTGTCGACGTCCGCCACTACGCACCGGCCGAGCGCCGGGCCGCCCGGGTCATGCTCGGCCTGGAGCTGGACGCCCCGCTCGCGGTCTGCGTGGGCCGGCTCTGTCGCCAGAAGGGGCAGGACGTGCTGCTCGACGCCTGGCCGGAGGTGCAGCGCCGGGTGCCGTCGGCCCGGCTGGCGCTGGTCGGCGGCGGGCCGGAGGAGGCCCGGCTGGCCGCGGTCGTCCGGGAGTCGGCCGAGCCGGCCCGGGTCCGGCTGGTCGGGGACGTCGCGGATCCGCGGCCGTGGCTCGCCGCGGCCGACCTGGTGGTGCTGCCCTCGCGCTGGGAGGGCATGGCGCTCGCCCCGCTGGAGGCGATGGCCTCCGGCCGTGCGGTGCTGCTGACCGACGTTCCGGGGGCCCGTGAATGCCTGCCGCCGGTCGAACGGAAGTCCGCCGTGGTACCGCCGGAGGACGCCGCCGCGCTCGCCACCCGAATGGCCGAAGCATTGTCCGATCCGATCGAGTGCGAGCGACGCGGCGCACGCCTGCGTGAGCACGCGGCGGCTCGCCATGATGTTCGCTCGGTGGTCGAACAGGTGGACGCGCTCTACCGGGATCTCCTGGGGGCCGGTCCTGCGGCCGGGCGCCGCCGCTCCCGTGTCCCGCAGCGGATCTGATCGTTTCACATGCCGTGAATGCCCGCCGGTCCGGCGCTGTCGTATTCGCACCCTCAGCCGGTTGTGGGTGAGGCGTGAAATCAGAAATACCTATTAATGGGCGGCTGGAATGAAATGGCAAGTCGACTTCCAGCATTCCGGTCGGCGTTCGGTATTGTCTGATTTTGCCTGCTTCATTTCGATTTCACGCCGGGAATTCGCGAGAAATCCGAAAGCCGCCAGCGGTGGCAGGTGCAGTCAGGACCGCGCCCACCGGGTCGGGACGGCCGCCCCGGGCCAACCGGTGCCGGACCGCCGTCACCCCGGGCACACAGCAGGGGAGTTCGTGCGCTGATGACCATTGACCACGACAGCGTGCCACGGCCCGGCCGGCCCCTGTCCGGCCAGCGCAGGCCCGCCACCGGGCTGCTCGACCGCCCGGCAGGGACCGCCCAGACCCGCAGCGCCCCGGCGGCCAGGCGCCGCCGCCGCCCGGTCCGCTCCCGGATCGCCCTGCCCGTCGCCCTGGTCGTCGTCGACGCCTTCGCCCTGTGCACCGCCACCGGGATCGCCAACCGCGCCCTCGACCCCGCCGTCCGGGTCGCGCCGCTGCTCGGCGTGGCCGCCCTGCTGCCGCTGCTGTTGCTCCTCAACCTGGCCGGCGGCCTGTACCGCAGCCGGCTCACCCTCTCCGTCCTCGACGAGCTGCCCGCGCTGACCGTCCGGGCCGTCGTCGCCACCGCCTTCGCCGTCACCCTGGCCGGCTGCCTCGAAGGCCACTGGCCCGACTCCGGTCCCGCCACCCCGGCCCGGCTGACCGTCCTGCTGGGTACCCAGCTGCTGCTCGCCGTCTGCGTCCGCGCGGTGCTCTACCACCTGGTCCGCCGGATCCGCCGCAGCCGCCCCAGCCCCGTGCTGGTGCTCGGCGCCGGCCGGCTCGGCCGGCGGGTCGCCGCCGCCCTCAGCGAGCGCGGCGAGTACGGGATGCGCCCGGTCGGCTTCCTCGACGCCGACCCGGCGCTGCTCGCCGGCGACACCGACCTGCCCGTCCTCGGCGGTCGTGAGGTCCTGGAGCGCGAGATCCGGCGCCACCGCGTCCACCACGTGGTCGCCACCGCCGGCGCCGCCGACGAGGCCGAGACCGCCGCCGCCCTGCGCGACGCCGCCCGGCTCGGCTGCCAGGTCTGGCTGGTCCCCGCCCTGCGCGAGTACGGATCGCTCGGCGCCGGACGGCTCGCCGGCGCCGACCACCTCTGGGGCTTCCCCTGTCTGCGCGTCGGGCGCGCGGCGATGCGCCGCCCCGGCTGGACCGCCAAGCGCACCCTGGACGTCACCGCCGCCGGGCTCGGCCTGCTGCTGCTCGCCCCCGTCCTCGTCCTCTGCGCGCTCGCGGTCCGCTTCGACACCGGCCCCGGCGTGCTCTTCCGCCAGCAGCGCACCGGCCTCGACGGACGGGTCTTCACCGTCCTCAAGTTCCGCACCCTGCGGCCCAGCAACGAGCACGAGTCCGCCACCCGCTGGAACATCTCCCAGGACCACCGGATGGGCGCCGTCGGCCGGCTGATGCGCCGCAGCTCCCTGGACGAGCTCCCGCAGCTCTGGAACGTCCTGCGCGGCGACATGAGCCTGGTCGGCCCGCGCCCCGAGCGCCCCTACTTCGTCATGCGGTTCAGCCAGGCCTACCCCGAGTACGCGGACCGCCACCGCGTCCCGGTCGGCCTCACCGGCCTCGCCCAGGTCAACGGCCTGCGCGGGGACACCTCGATCGAGGACCGGGCCCGCTTCGACAACCGCTACATCGAGAGCTGGAGCCTCTGGCAGGACGTCAAGATCCTGTGCCGCACCGCGGTCCTGATGCTCCACCCGGACGGGAGCTGACCCAGCGTGGCCCTGACCCTTGCCACACCTCCCCGCCCCGCACACCTCTTACGGCGTGCGGGGGTGCTCCTCCAGGACCGCCCCGCCCTGCTCGCCGCCGCCACCGTGCTGCTGGTCTGCGTCCCCACCGGGGAGAAGGACGTGGCCGCCGCCGTCCACGTCACCGCCGCGGACCTCGCCTCGCTCGCGCTGGTCGCCCTCACCGCCGTCAACCTGCTGCGCGGCCGGACGCCCGCGATCGGCCGCGCCGACGCCGTCCGGTTCGGCGCCGTGGTCGCCGCCGCGGCCGTCGCCACCGTGGGCTCGATCGACCCGGCCACCAGCCTCACCGGCTTCGTCCGGCTCACCCAGGTCTTCGTGCTCGTCCCCGCCGCCGTGCTCTGCTCCCTGCGCGACCGCACCGACCAGCGCCTCGTCCTCGGCTCCTTCGTGGTCGCCGCGCTGGTCCAGGGCGTCGTCGGCGTCCACCAGTTCCTCACCGGGACGGGCGCCTCCTACACGGGCCGGCCGATCCGCGCCGTTGGCACCTTCGGCGCGCTGGACATCATGGCGATGTCCACCGTGGTCGCCTACGGCCTGCTCGCCGCCCTCGCCCTCGCCCTGGGTGAACGCGGCCCGGCCGGCGACCCCCGGCTCCGGCGGGCGCTGTTCACGGCCGCCGCCTTCCTGACCTTCCCGCTCGCCGTCTCCTTCAGCCGCGGCAGCTGGATCGCCACCGCCGCGGCCGCCGCCGTCCTGCTGCTGCGCGCCGACGCCCGGCTCGCCGTGCGCAGCGCCGTCCTCGGCCTGGCCGCCGCCGTCGTCCTGGTCGGCGGCCTCGGCCTCGGCGGCTCCGGTGTCACCGCCCGGATCAGCTCGATCGGCTCCGTCTCGGAGGCCCCCGACCAGTCGGTCTCCGACCGCTACGACCTGTGGGCCACCGCAGGGCGGATCTGGCAGGACCACCCGTTCTCCGGCGCCGGACCCAAGGCCTTCCAGCAACTGCGCGACAGCCACGCCCCGTTGCGGCTCTCCTCCGGCAGCGACGCCGCGGACGCCACCATCGGGTTCCAGCGCGAACCGCTGCTCTCCCCGCACAACATGTACTTCCTGGTGCTCAGCGAGCAGGGGCTGACCGGCATCGTCGCCTACGGTGTGCTCTTCCTCGGCCTGCTCCTCGGTTGCCTCCGGCACGCCCGCGGCCCGGGTCTGGCGGCGCTCGCCCTGCTCACCTGGGTCCTGGTCGACTTCCTCTACGCCGACATCGGCGGCACCACCACCGTGCTGACCTCCGTGGTCCTCGGCCTCGCCGCCCGAGCCGCCAGAGCCCCCCGCGGCGCCGGAGCCCCCCGAGCCGCCAGAGTCGCCGGAGGCCCCCGCGGCGCGGGCCCGGAGGCGGCGGCCCGATGAGCACCGACCAGCCCACCGCGCTCACCCCGGCCCTGCCGGCCCCCCGGTCCGCGCCCGCCGACCCCGCCGTCGCCGACCCCGCAGCCGCCCCCCGGCGCGGCTTCCTCGCCAAGGCCTTCGGCGTCACCGCCGTCCTCAGCGCCGCCGGTTCCGCCCTCGGCCTGCTCCGCGACCTCCTGCTGGCCCGCTACTTCGGCGCCAACCAGGGCACCGACGCCTTCCTGGTCGCCTGGACCGTCCCCGAGACCGCCGCACCGCTGCTGATCGAGGACGCCATGTCCTTCCTCATGGTGCCCGCCTTCGCCCTCGCGCTGGTGCTCCGCGAGGAGAACCCCGACGGCCCCGACCCGGTCCGCCAACTGGTCCGCGCCACCCTGCCCTGGCTGCTGCTCGCGCTCTCCACGCTCTCCCTCGGCGCGGCCCTCGGCGCCCCCTGGTTCGTCGACGTGCTGGCCCCGGGCCTGGCCAACCCCGGACTCGCCGTCACCTGCACCCGGATCACCGCGATCACCGTGCTGCCCTTCGGCGTGGCCGGCTACCTCGCCGCGGCCCTGCGCGCCCACCACCGCTTCACCGCCCCGGCCGGGATCTACGTCGCCTACAACGTCGGCATCCTCGGCGTCCTGCTCAGCTGCCACGCGATCTGGGGCGTCCGCTCCGCCGCCCTCGGCGTAGCCCTCGGCAGCCTGCTGATGGCGGGCCTGCTGATCGTCCCCTTCCTGTACGGGCTGCGCACCGGACCGGGCGCCCGCCCCGCCCGCGGGCGCCGCCCCCGCAGCAAGGCCCTCGTGCTGATCCCGCTCGCCCTGCTGCCGGTCGCCGCCTTCACCCTGACCCGCCAGTCCCAGGTCTTCATCGAGCGGTTCCTCGGCTCCGAGCTGCCGGCCGGCACCATCTCGCACCTCAACTACGCCGCCAAGGTCTCCCAGCTCGCCATGACCGCCGGCATCCTGATCTGCACCGTCACCTTCCCCCTGGTCGCCCGGGCGCTCGCCGCCGGCGACCTCACCGCCGCCCGCGACCGCGTCGAGAAGGACCTGGGCCAGGCCGCCGCCGTCGTCCTGCTCGGCACCGCCTTCCTGCTCGCCTGCGCGCCGTCGGTGGTCGCGCTGCTCTTCGAACGCGGCGCCTTCGGCCCCCGGGACACCTCCGCCACCGCCGCCGTCATCCGCGTCTACAGCTTCGGCCTGCCCGCGCAGGCGCTGATCGGCGTGATGATCCGCCCCTACTTCTCGCTCCGCCCGGTGGTCCGCCGGGCCGGCGACCCCAGCCCCGACGACGGCGGACGCCGGCTGCTCGACTGGTACCCGGCCGCCGCGATGGCGTTCGGCCTGGTCGTCACCGTCGTCGGCGGTCTGCTCGCCACCCCCCGGTTCGGTGCCCCGGGCCTGGCGGCCGGGAACGCGGTCGGCATCACCGCCACCGCGGCGCTCCTGCTGCACGGCCTGGTCCTGCGCGGCATCCCGCTGCGCCTGCGCCTCGTCCTCGGCGGCCACGCCCGGCTGCTGGCCTCCGCCGCCGGCGCCGTCGCGCTCGGCACCCCCGTCGCCGGCCTCACCGCCGACCCCCTGCTCTCGACCCTGTGCGGGGGCCTCACCGTGGCGCTGGTCTTCGCCGCCCTGGGCACCGTCCTCGGCGCCCGCGAGGTGCGCGGACCGGTCCGCGCCGCAGCCCGGGCCCTGGGCCCGTCACCTGTCGCCGATGAAGGGAAGCCTCCCCATGGACGCTGAACGGGGATTCGTCCGGCCGGTCCTGTCGGGCGTCCGCCGCCCCGCCGCACCCGGTGCGCCGGCCGCGGTCGGCCCGCACACCGACGCGCCGCGCCCCGACGCACCACGGCCGGGCACCCGCCGACCACCGGCACAGCTGCCGAGGAGCCGCCGCCCGATCGCCGAGGCGCCCGCACCGGAGCCCTCCTCGCCGTGGATCCTGATGTACCACTCGGTGGCCGTCGAGGACGAGGACCCCTACCAGCTGACCGTCAGCCCCGAACGGTTCGCCGAACAGATCGCCTGGCTGCACCGGTGCGGCCGGCGCGGCGTCTCGGTCCGCGAGCTGATGCGGGCCAGGGCCGCCGGCCGGGACGACAAGCTGGTCGGCCTCACCTTCGACGACGGCTACGCCGACTTCGGCCGCTACGCCGTGCCGATCCTTCAGGCCTACGGCTTCACCGCCACCGCCTACGTGGTCGCCGACCTGCTGGGCCGGGCCAACGACTGGGACACCGAGGGCCCGCGCAAGAAGCTGCTCACCGTCCAGGAGGTCACCGACCTCGCCGCGGCCGGCTGGGAGATCGGTTCGCACGGCCTCGGCCACCGGGCGCTGTCCGGCCTGCCCGCCGACGTGCTCGCCGACCAGACCCGGGAGAGCCGCCGGGCCCTGGAGGAGATGGTCGGCGGTCCGGTCACCGGCTTCTGCTACCCGTACGGCGCCGTCGACCTGGCCGCCACCCACGCCGTCCGGGACGCCGGCTACGACTACGCCTGCGCGATCGCGCACTCCCCGCTCACCGGCAGGTACGCGTTGCCGCGCTGCTACGTCGGCGACCGCGACGGCGCCTGGCGGCTGCGCGCCAAGCGCGGCCGGCACCGCCTCCGCGACACCGTCACCGAACTGCGCCGTACCCGTCTCGCCGCCCGCACCCGCCCCGAGCGCCCCGAGCGTCCGGACCAGGCCGAGCGCCCGGTCCGGGCCGACCGTACGGACCGTGCGGACCGCCCAGAGCCGAAGGTCCGCGCCGCCGAGGGCGACCAGCGGCCCGGGAACGACCCGGGCGCACCCGTCCGGCGGTCCGGCGAACCCGGCGGGGCCCGGACGCACCTCCCGCCCGCCGGATCCGCGGACGGTGCCGCCCGCGGGTCCGAGCGCCCCGGCGGAGAGCGGGCGGGCCACGGCAGGGCTGCCCGATGAAGGTGCTGCACATCGTCACCGGCCTCGCCTCGGGCGGCGCCGAACGCCAGCTCCAGCTGGTGCTCCGGTACCTGCCCGCGCACCAGCACTGCGAGGTCCTGGCGCTGACCAACCCCGGCACGGTCGCCGCCGCCCTGCGCGCCGAGGGCGTCACCGTGCACCACCTCGGCATGCGCGGCAACCGGGACGTCGGCGCGCTGCCCCGGTTGGCCCGCCTGATCCGGGCCGGCCGCTACGACGTGGTGCACACCCACCTCTACCGGGCCGGACTGTACGGCCGGCTGGCCGCCAGGCTGGCCGGGGTCCGGGCCGTGGTGGCCACCGAACACTCGCTGCACGCCGGGGTGATCGAGGGCCGGCCGGTCACCCGCGGCGTCAAGGGCCTCTACCTGGCCGCCGAACGGCTCGGCACCACCACCGTCGCGGTCTCCCGGCAGGTCGCCCAGACCCTGCACGGCTGGGGCGTCCCGCCGGGCCGGGTGGAGCTGATCCCCAACGGCATCGACGCCGACCGCTACCGCCGGCAGGATGCGGACCGGGCTGCCACCCGCGCCCGGCTGCGCGCCGAACTCGGCCTGCCGCCCGGGAGTTGGGTGGTCGGCGGAGTCGGCCGCCTGGTCCCCGGCAAGCGCTTCCCGGTGCTGCTGGAGGCGCTCGCCGAACTCGACGGCGCGGCCCGCCTGGTGCTGGTCGGCGAGGGTCCGGAACGCGCCGCGCTGGAGCGCCGGGCCGCCGAACTCGGCGTCCGCGACCGGCTGGTGCTCACCGGCGAGCGTGACGACGTCCCCGACCTGCTCACCGCGCTGGACGTGCTCGCCGCGCCCTCCACCGAGGAGACCTTCGGACTCGGCGTCCTGGAGGGGCTGGCGGCCGGCCTCCCGGTCCGACACAGCGCCTGTCCGGCCCTGGACGAACTGCCGCCCAGCGCCGCCCCGCAGGCCCGCCGGATCCCGTCGGACGCCGCCGCGTACGCCACCGCGCTGGGCGAGCTGCGCCACCTCAACGACCACAGCACCGACCCGCTGCCCCGGCCCCCCGCGGTCGGCCACTACGACATCGTCCGGGTGGCCGCCGACCTCGGCGCCCTCTACGACCGCCTGGTCCCCGCCTGAGCCGGCAGCTCCCCAGTCGCCGGGCCGCCGGCCGGGCGGCCCCCGTATCCAAGGAGTCCCGATGACCGAACCGCGCCGAAGCGCCCGTCTCCTGGTCCGCCGCTGGTGGCCGCTGGCCCTCGCGGTGCCCCTGGGTGCCGCCGCCGGCGCCGGGTACGCCGTCGTCGCCCACCCCTCGTACGCCGCCGACTCCTACGTGATCGTGGTGTCGGAGAACCCGGGGGAGAGCGCCACGGCCGTCAACTTCGCCCAGGCGTACGGCCGGCTGGCCGGCCGGCCGCAGGTGCTCGCGGCAGCCGCCGCGGAGACCGGGCACAGCCGGTCCGAGCTGGAGGCCCTGGTGCACGGCACCACCTCGCCGGACGCCCCGATGATCGAGATCACCGGCACCGGGGCGGACCCGCAGGAGGCCGTCCTGACGGCCGACGCGGTGGCCCGCTCCCTGGTCGCCTTCGCCAACGGCAGCACCAAGGAGACCGGCGTCCGGCTGGTCCCGCTCGCGGCCGCCGCCGAGCCCGAGCGGCCCACCACCCCCTCCGGGCGGCTGGACGTGGCGGTCGGCGGTGCGGCGGGCGTGCTGATCGGCGCGCTGGTGATGATGACCCGCCGCCGGAGCGACAGCGCCGCCGGCCCCGCGGCCGGGGCGGCGCCCGTCCCGACCGCTCCGCGCCCGCGCACCGCCGAGCCCGGGGCGGAACCCGTGGCCGACCCCGGCCCGGAGCCCCGGCCCGCAGCCGGGACCGAGGTCACGGCCGAGGTCACGGCCGCGTCCGGGACCGGCGACACGGCGGCCCGGGCCGGAAAGGCCGGGCCCGCCGCGGACGCGGCTCCGGCCGAGTCGGAGAACAGGACCAAGACCGTGGCCGGGAGCGGACGATGAGCACCGAGGCAGCCGCCCCGACCACGGGACTCCCCGCCCAGGCGTGCGCACCGCGCTGGACCACCGAGCTGCGCCGCGAGGACGACGCGCTCGACACCCTCGCCGAGGAGTGGGACGACCTCGTCACCCGCTGCCGGACCGCCACCTTCTTCCAGGCCGCCGTCTGGCAGCGTTCCTGGTGGCGCCACTACGGACGCCCCGGCGCCCTGCTGGTGGTCCTGGTCCGCCGTGACGGCCGGCTGGTCGGCGCGGGCGCGTTCCAGCGCCGCGGCGGCCCGCTGGGCGGCCTGGCCGGCCTCGGTGACGGGCTGATCGACTTCACGGACATCCTGCTCGACGACTCCTGCGCCGACCGCGCCGCCGCCGAGTTCGCCGCCGCGCTCCCGCTCACCCGCCCCTGGCACAGTCTGGACCTGCGCGAGGTCCACCCGGAGGCCGCCGTCCAGCGGGTCTTCGCGCACTGGCGCGGCCGGCGCCGGCGGTTCACCGACTCGCTCTGCCAGTACCTGCCGGCCGTCCCGATGGAGCAGCTGCTCAAGCGGGTGCCGGGCAAGACCGCCCAGCGCAGCCGGGTCAAGCTGCGCAAGATCGCCGAATCGGGCGTGGAGGTGCGCTCGACGCCCCCGGCGGAGGTGCCGGAGGCCCTGGCCGGGCTGCTGCGGCTGCACTTCCTCCAGTGGGCCGACCGCGGGGTCACCCCGGAGCACCGCACCGAGCGGTTCGCCCGTCACCTGGACGAGTCGACCACCGGCCTGGTGGCCACCGGCCGGGCCGCCGTCCACCAGTACTGGCTGGACGGCGAGCTGGTCGCGGTCAACCTGCTGCTGCTCTGCCCGTCCTTCGGCGGCCTCTACATGTACGGCGCGCACCCGAGGCTGCGCGAGCGGCTGGACATCGCGGGCCTGCTGTTCGGCGCCGCGCTGGACGAGACGGTCGGCGCGGGCATCCCGGTGCTGGGCCTGCTGCGCGGCCAGGAGCCGTACAAGCAGCGCTGGCGGCCGGACCGGCTGCCGAACCAGCGGCTGCTGTTCGGCCCGCGCGGCCCGGCCCCGGCCGCCGCGGTCCGGTGCGGCGCCGTCCGCTCCCGGCAGGCCGCGGTGCGCGTGCTCAGCAGCCGGCTGCCGAAGCTGAAGGAGTCCCTGCTCGCCCGCCGCCGGAGCTGAACGGGCACTCCGGGGGCGTCTGCCGGACACGTCCTAGCGCCGCGCGGGGGCGGCGGTCGGCGAGGCGCTCGGCGAGGGACCGGCCGACGGGCTCGGTGAGGGGCTGGCCGACGGGCTCGCCGTGGCGGACGGCGGCGCGGAGGCCGCCGCCGAGGCCGAGGCCGGGGCCGGGGTGATGGGCGAGGCCGGGGGACCGGTCGGTGCGCCGGCCGGCGCCGGCGGTGCGGACGGCATCGTGGGCGCCGCCGGTGCCGGGGGCGCCGTCGGCGCGGCCGCGGCCGGTGCCCCCGGGGAGCCGCCCATCAGCTGCCGGAACCGGGCGCTGGACCGCGGGTTGCGGTCGCACTGCCAGAAGCCGTGCGGGCAGTAGTCGGTGACCGTCTGGTAGGCGGTGTCGTGGGTGCGGATCCACTCCACCATCCGCTGCACGAACTCCGGGTTGTCGCCGTTCCGGAACAGCCCCCACTCCGGGTACGAGACCGGCTTGCCGCGCTTGGCGGCGAACTCCACCTGGTCCAGCAGCCCGTACGGCTCGTGCACGTAGTCGTCGAAGGTCGCGCCGGCCGGCTGGTCGTAGCTGTCCATGCCGATGATGTCCACCACGTCGTCGCCCGGGTAGCACTTGGTCCACGGGATCGCGTCCAGCCCGCGGTTGGGCGTGAAGTCGAAACGGAACCGCTGCCCGGGCACCGACCGCATCACGGTGACGATCCGTCGCCAGTACGTCTTCCAGGCCGCGGGGTCGGGCTTGCAGCGGTGGGTGTAGGTGACCCCGTTCATCTCCCAGCCGAGGGTGAGGACGGTGTCCGCGCCGCCGAGCGCCACCAGTCGGCGGGCCAGCTTGAGGAAGTGCCGGTCGAAGTCCCCCCGCGCGCCCTGGGCGAGCAGCTTCGCGACCTCGCCGTCCGGCACGTTCGCCTCGTTGGGGACGAGCATCGGCACGCCGAGGACGAGCGTCCGGGACGGGTCCGCCTGGCGCCACTGCGACCACATGCCGAGCACCATCGCCTCGCCCTCGACGTCGGCCCAGCCGTTGCCCGCCAGATAGGTGTGGCCGACCTGGAGGTTGGCGTTGTTGAGCCACTGCGCGTAGCGGCCGATCTGCGGGATGTACCGGTCCCAGGAGCCGACGAACGCCCCGAACGGGGGCTCGTGCTTGGGCCGCTGGACGACCGGGCGCGGTGCGGCGCCGCGCGGCGAGATGGCGTCGGAGGAGAGCGTGTGCCGTTCGGTCTGGCTCAGCGGGGTGCCGGCGGGGACGCTGGCGGTCGTGAGCAGCAGCAGGGCGGCGGCGGCCAGCGCCAGGCGGCCGAATCGCATGGTCTCTCCTCGGGCGGGGGCCTCGGTGGGGCAGGGCGGAGGGCGACGCAACGTGACGCCCCGATTGCCGACAGTAGGCCCGCCGGGCGGAGGAAAAGCCGAATGTCACCCTAAAGTGGGCGCTATTCGAACGCCGTCCGGCGGTGTGCCGTGTATCACCTCTGTAACAGTCCCGGAGGCCCGGGGAGCCCTACCCGCGCCCCGGGCCCGGGCGGGGCCCGGGGCGCCGCCGGGCCCGACGGCGCAGGTCGGTGGGCGGCGTCGGCCGGCCCGTGCGAAACCGGCCGGCGAGGTTCCGCCGTCCGGCCGTACGGAGAGGTCCGGCTGACTCGCGCGGGCGGTGAAAGGTACGCTCCGCCCGTGTCCTGGAAGTCGCGCGCCCTCAGCCCCCGATCGATCCTGCCTGCCCTGGCGGTGCTGCTGGTCCTTGTGGCGGGCGCGGCCGCGCACGCCAACAAGCCGGTTCCGTTCGGTGACCGGGTGGCCGCACCGGGCGCCTCGGACGCGAGCCCGGACGCCGTGAAGTCCCTGGACGCGGCCGACCTCGACCTGAGGGTCGGACCGGGCCTGGAGGCGTACCACAAGGCCACCGGGGAGCACGCCTGGTCGTACCAGCGGGAGGGCGCCACCGCGCTCTACCTGTCGATGGCGGGCGAGAACGCCGTGGTGGTCTGGGACGACGGCCTGGTCACCTCCGTGCGGCCCGGCGACCACGAGGTGCGCTGGCACCGCGCGGTGCCCGGCCTGGCCGACTGGCTGCGCGCCGACGGCGAGCCCGGCGCCGACAAGCGCACCGAGGAGCAGCGCAAGCAGCTCGCGACCGAGCGGGCGGCGGCCTCGCTGCGGACGGTCCAGCAGTCCGCGCCCTGGGTGGCGGTGGTCACACCCAATCTGACGATGGGCTTCCGCGACGCCGACGGGGACCTGCGCTACAACTCCAAGCCGGCCGGCAACTGCGTCTACGACCCGACCCGTACGGTGGCCAGCGACTTCGCGGTGCTGGTTCCGCGCAGCTGCTCCAACAGCAGCGGCCAGTCGGTCTCCGGCGGGATCTCCGGCTACCGGCTGGACAGCAGCGGCTGGCAGCTCAACGCCGGCCCGGGCGTCTCGATGAAGGCGCTGGACGGCCGCCGGGTGCTGATCTCGGACGGCCCGATCGTCGCTCCCAAGGTCTTCGACACCCGCGCGGCCGCGCCCGAGGCCGCCTGCGGCAGCCCGGCCGAGCCGTTCGCCGCCGTCCGCCCGGAGGGCAGCTGCGCGGCGCCGGCGGACGGGCAGCAGCCGCGGTAGCCGGCCCTCCGGGTACCCCCGGCCGGTAATCCCTCGGGGTTCGCTCGCGCGGCCCGGTAGACTTGCCGTCATGGCTGTTCTCTCCGTGCACTAGCGGGCGAGCGGCGCCGCGCCGTGCGGTCCGCCGAGCCTCCGCCGACGCCCTTCACCCGCCGTCCCGGCCCGTGCCCCGTCCGGGCGCCCGCCCACGCCCCAGGAGTAGTCCCCAGCCATGATTTCCGCCAACGCCCTTGAGCTGCGTGCCGGTGCCCGGATCCTGATCGAGTCGGCGAGCTTCAAGGTCGCCCCCGGCGACCGGATCGGCCTGGTCGGTCGCAACGGCGCCGGCAAGACCACGCTCACCAAGGTGCTGGCCGGCGAGGGCATCCCCGCCTCCGGCACGGTGACCCGCTCGGGCGAGGTCGGCTACCTGCCGCAGGACCCCCGCACCGGCGACCTCGACGTCCTCGCCAAGGACCGCATCCTCTCCGCCCGCGGCCTCGACACCGTGCTGAAGAAGATGCGCGAGAACGAGGACCGGATGGCGAACGGCAAGGGCGCCACCCAGGAGAACGCGATGAAGAAGTACGCGCGCCTGGAGACGGAGTTCCTGACCAAGGGCGGGTACGCGGCCGAGGCCGAGGCCGCCACCATCGCCGCCGCGCTGGGCCTGCCGGACCGCATCCTCAACCAGGAGCTGCACACGCTCTCCGGCGGTCAGCGCCGCCGCGTCGAGCTGGCCCGGATCCTGTTCTCCGACTCCGACGTGCTGCTGCTCGACGAGCCCACCAACCACCTCGACGCGGACTCGATCGTCTGGCTGCGGGACTTCCTGAAGACCTACAAGGGCGGCTTCATCGTCATCTCGCACGATGTCGAGCTGGTCGAGACGGTCGTCAACAAGGTCTTCTACCTGGACGCCAACCGCTCCGCGATCGACGTCTACAACATGGGCTGGAAGCAGTACCAGCAGCAGCGCGAGGATGACGAGAAGCGCCGCAGGCGCGAGCGGACCAACGCCGAGAAGAAGGCCGCGACGCTGAACGCGCAGGCGGACAAGATGCGCGCCAAGGCGACCAAGACGGTGGCCGCGCAGAACATGGCCCGCCGCGCCGAGAAGCTGCTCTCCGGCCTGGACCAGGTCCGGCAGAGCGACAAGGTCGCCAAGCTGCGGTTCCCGGACCCGGCGCCCTGCGGCAAGACCCCGATGACGGCGCGCGACCTGTCGAAGTCCTACGGCTCGCTGGAGATCTTCGCCGGCGTGGACCTGGCCATCGACCGCGGTTCGCGCGTCGTGGTGCTCGGGCTCAACGGTGCGGGCAAGACCACGCTGCTGCGGATGCTGGCCGGGGTGGAGAAGCCGGACACCGGCGAGGTGATCCCGGGCCACGGCCTGAAGGTCGGTTACTACGCCCAGGAGCACGAGACCCTGGACCCGCAGCGGACGGTGCTGGAGAACATGCGCTCCTCCGCGCCCGACACCGACCTGGTGCAGATCCGGAAGATCCTCGGCTCGTTCCTCTTCTCCGGCGACGACGTCGACAAGCCGGCCGGGGTGCTCTCCGGCGGTGAGAAGACCCGTCTCGCGCTGGCCGCGCTGGTGGTCTCCAGTGCCAACGTGCTGCTGCTCGACGAGCCCACCAACAACCTGGACCCGGCCAGCCGCGAGGAGATCCTCGGCGCGCTGCGCGAGTTCAGCGGCGCGGTCGTGCTGGTCACCCACGACGAGGGCGCGGTCGACGCGCTCCAGCCGGAGCGGATCATCCTGCTGCCGGACGGCGTGGAGGACCTCTGGAGCCCCGCCTACAACGACCTGGTCACGCTGGCCTGATCCCGCCGACCTCCCGATGCCCGGTCGCCCGTACGGACGGCCGGGCATTCGGCTGTCCGTCTGGCCGGAACTAGACATTCCCTCCACATTTTGGACCAGAAAAACTAGTCCCTTCGGCGTGTCCGGGAATGAAGAGGTCCCGCATTCCGTTTAAGGAGCTTCCGTCGGCCCGCCACTCGATCGTGGCCGGGCCGACGCTGCTGATCAGCCCTTTCTCGCCGGACGGCGGTATTCGTCCGGGGGCGTGCACTCTGCGTGAGCGCCCTTGTGCGCTCGGATCACTACCGAAGGACCGCGCATTCCCGACATGGACCTTGTCGAATGGGTGGCCAGGACGCGGTGGATGGGTGATCATGGGAATCTGACCGAGCAACGCTACGAGGAGGCACGGGTGGCCGAGACTCTGAAAAAGGGCAGCCGGGTAACCGGTGCCGCGCGTGAGAAGCTCGCGGCCGATCTCAAGAAGAAGTACGACTCCGGGGCGAGCATTCGCGCTCTCGCGGAGGAGACCGGCCGCTCGTACGGCTTCGTGCACCGGATGCTGAGCGAGTCCGGAGTGATTCTCCGGGGCCGCGGCGGTGCCACGCGGGGCAAGAACAAAGCTACTGCCGGGGCAGGTTCCTGACGCTCCGTCGGTCAACGGGCGGATGACTCGGCGGCAGGGCGCCGGCCGGGGAGGCGACCGAGCGTCGTCCACTCCCCGGTCCGAGTGAACCGGCCGCCGATCGTCATATCCGCGACCGGCGCGCGGGCGGGCCGTCCGCAGCTCCGTGCTGCCCCCTGCCGTCGCCCCACCACTTTTGTTACTCTCCGGTAGCCAAGCATCCTCGCCACCGGAGGTCCCCTCATGACCGCTCCCGCCACCGATCCGCAGACCCAGAGCCGGGAGCGGGACGGCGTCCGCCTGGAGATCGACGGCGCACTCGCCGTCGTCACCCTCTGTCAGCCCGAGCGGCGCAACGCCCAGTCGCCCGCCCTGTGGCGCGCCCTGTCCGCCGTCGGCCGCGACCTGCCCGGCACCGTCCGGGTGGTGCTGCTCCGCGCCGAGGGCGTCTCCTTCTCGGCGGGCCTCGACCGTGCGATGTTCACCCCCGAGGGCATCCCCGGCGAGCCCAGCTTCCTCCGGCTCGCCGCCGCCGAGCCCGAGGAGCTCGACGGGATCATCGCCGGTTACCAGGAGGCCTTCAGCTGGTGGCGCCGCCCCGACCTGGTCACCATCGCCGTCGTCCAGGGCCACGCGGTCGGCGCCGGCTTCCAGCTCGCCCTCGGCTGTGACCTGCGGGTGGTCGCCGACGACGTGCAGTTCTCCATGAAGGAGACCTCGCTGGGCCTCGTCCCCGACCTCGCCGGCACCAAGCCGCTCACCGAACTCGTCGGTTACGCCCGGGCGCTGGAGATCTGCGCGACCGGACGCTGGGTCGGCGCCGAGGAGGCCGCGGCGATCGGCCTGGCCAACCTGGCCGTCCCCGCGGGCGAGCTGGACGCCGCCGCCCGCGACCTCGCCGCCGCTCTGCTGGCCGCACCGCGCAACGCCGTGATCGAGACCAAGGCCCTGCTCCAGGGCGCCGGTGGCCGCTCCTACGACGAGCAGCGCTCGGCCGAACGGGCGGCCCAGGCCCGCCGTCTGCGCGACCTGGCCGGCATCGGGGACTGACCGGCCTCCCCGGCCGGTTCCGGGGGCGGGATTCGTGGCGAAATGCCAGAGTTGGAGCGATTTGCGATATAGCTGGAGCCGTACGACGGGAGATGAGCCCATGCCTGACACTCCGACGCCCGCCACCCTGCACAAGAACCTCTCCACCGGTGCCTCCACCGGTGGCTCCTCGACCGCCGGCCTCGGCGGGGCCGCCGGTGAACGCGGTCGCACCGCGCTCGCCGTCGGCGTGGTCGAGAAGATCGCCGGGATGGCGGCCCGCGAGGTGACCGGCATCCACTCCCTCGGCTCCGGGCTCGCCCGCACCTTCGCCGCGATGCGCGACCGGGTCCCCGGCGGGCGCGGCAACATCGGGCGCGGCATCAAGGCGGAGGTGGGGGAGAAGCAGACCGCCATCGACATCGCGCTGGTCGTCGAGTACGGCGTCGTCATCCCCGAACTCGCCCGGCAGGTACGGGAGAACATCGTCGACGCGGTCGAGCGGATGACCGGGCTGGAAGTCGTCGAGGTCAACATCGCCGTCAACGACGTCCACCTGCCCGACGAGCCGGACATCGAGGAGGAGGAAGAGGAGCTCCCCTCCTCCGGCCAGCGGCCCAAGCTGAAGTAGTCCCTGTGCGGCAGCACGCCCGGAGCGGCGGGCGGCGGAAGACGAGGTGGAACGGATGAACCTGGCCCTCATCGGCCTGGTGGTGGGAATGGCCCTCGGCTTCGCCGGCTACTTCGGCGGGTTCGCGGCGTTCCTGCTGGTGGCGGCCCTCGGGGTGGTCGGCTTCGTGGTCGGCCGCCTGCTGGAGGGCGACCTCGAACTCGGTGACCTCGGCGACCTCCTGCGCGGCCGCGACCGGCGCCGCTGATGGCGGCCCTCGTCCCGGCGCCCGCCACCCGCGAACCCGGCGCGCGCGGCCGGCTGCGCATCGCCGACCGCGTCTACGCGCGGATCGCCGCCCGGGCGGCCGGTGAGGCGCTCGCCGAGGTCCGGCCGGGCCGGAGCGGACCGGGCGGGCCGCCGAAGGTCTCCGTCACCGGCCCCGCTTCGCCCTCCGCCGCCGTCACCGTCAGGGTCGCCGTCGACCTGCCGTTCCCCGCCGACCTCGCCGCCCTCGCCCGGGCCGTCCGCGACCGGGTGGCCGCCCAGGTCGGTGCGCTGACCGGGACCCGGGTGGCCGAGGTGGTGGTCGTGGTGGAACGGCTCGTCACCGAGGGCACGGGATGACCGGGCCGGCGGAGGGGGAGCCGGGGACGCCGCCCGTGGAGCCCGCCGTACCGGCGGAGGCTGCCGGGGCGGCGGAGTCCGGAGCGCATGCGGAGTCCGGAGCGCATGAGGGGCTTGGGGGTCCTGAGGGGCCTGCGGGGCCCGCCCTGCCGGCGGAGGCCGGTGCGGTCGGTGCGGCCGGGGAACCGGCTCCGGAGCCCGGGCCCGCCGCGGTCCGGGTGCCGCGGCTGCGGGCACCGCGGACCACGGCCGCCGTGGTGGTCGCGACGGTGGTCCTGGTGGCCGCGGTGGCGCTGCTCTACGACGTGGTCGCCGTCCGCACCGGGCACGCCGCCCGCCGCTGGCGTGCCGAGATCGCCGACGAACTGGCCACCCGGCACCTCGACGACACCTGGGTGCTGCTCGGAGCGGGCGCGGCCACCCTGCTCGGCGGCTGGCTGCTCTGGCTCGCCCTCGCCCCCGGCCTGAGCCGCTGGCTCCCGCTCCGCCCGGTCGGCGGCACCTCCGCGGCCATCGACCGGTCCGGCGTGACCGCGCTGCTGGTCCACCGGGCCGCCGACCTGCCGGGCGTCGAGCACCTGCGCGTGCGGACCGGCCGCCGCCGGGTCCGGATCACCCTCACCGGCCCGGCCGATCCGGCCTCGGTGCAGCGGCAGCTGCGGGACGAGCTGGCGGTCGTCGGGTTGGCGAGACCGCTGCGGCTGGACGTCAGGACCCGGCGCGGGCGCCGGCGCGGGTCCGGCGGGGGAGTGCAGGGCGCCGTCGTGGAGGGTGGTGGGAGCGGGTGAGCCGGAGCACCGTCAACCGGGTGCTGGTGGGTGCGGTCGGGGTGGTCCTGCTGGTGGCCGGGCTGCTGGTCCTGGCCGGGGGCCTCGACCTGTACCGGAGGCTGGGCGTGGATCTGCCGGACCGGTGGCCGCAGGCCTCGCCGGACCGGCCGGTGATCGGTGCGCGGGCGCGGACCCGCTGGGTGGCCGAGGCCTGGTGGTGGCCTGCGGTGATCGCCGGGCTGGCCGTGGTGGTCGTCGGGACCGCCTGGTGGCTGCTCGCCCAGCTGCGGCGGAGCGGGCCGGCGACCGTACCGGTGCCGACCCCCGGCACACCGGGGCTGCGGCTGCGGCTGCGCACCGGGGCACTGGAGGACGCTCTGGAGACCGGCACCGTGGCGCTCCCCGAGGTCGAGCGGGTGGGTGTCCGGCTGCTGCGCGGAGCCCGGCACCCCCGGTTGCGGGCGGCCGTCCGGATGACGTCCGGCGGCGATCCGGCGGCGCTCGCCGAGCACTTCGAGACCGGCCCGCGCACCGACGCGCTGGTCAGTCTCGGGCTGTCGGACCTTCCGGCCGACCTGCGGATCCGGGTGGTGCCGGCGAGGCACGAGACCGCCGCGCGGCGCGGCGGACGGCGCGACAAGCACCCGCGCGTGCTCTGACCGCCCGGCGCATCCGCCTGCCGCGCGCCGGGCGGATGCCTCCACGCGCGGCCGGCGAACGCCGTCCTACAGTCCGGGCAGTGCGCCGCCGTCGACCGGGATCATCACACCGGTGAGGTAGGACGCGGCGGGGGAGAGCAGGAACGCGGCGACCTTCCCGAACTCCTCCGGGGTGCCGTAGCGGCCGAGCGGGATGGCGGCGCTGTGGTGGACGCGGGAGGCCTCCGCGTCGCCGCCGAGCGCGTCGAGCTCGCGCACCCGGTCGGTGTCGATCCGGGCCGGGAGCAGGCCGACCACCCGGATGCCGCGCGGACCGAGCTCGGCGGCCAGCGACTTGGCGGCCATCGCCAGGCCGGGGCGCAGACCGTTCGAGATGCCGAGACCCGGGATGGGCTGGCGGACCGAGCCGGAGAGCACGAACCCGATCACCCCGCCCTCGCCGAGCGTCCCCGCGGCGGTCCGGGCGATCCGCAGCGCGCCGAGGAACACCGACTCGAACGCGTCGCGCCAGGCCTCCTCGGGGACGGTGCCCACCGGGCCCGCCTGCGGACCGCCGACGCTGATCAGCACGCCGTCCAGCCGGCCGAACCGCTCGACGGCCTCGCGGACCAGCCGCTCGGCGGTCTCCGGGGCGGCGTTGTCGGCCACCAGCCCGTGCACCGCGTCCGCTCCGCCGCCGAGTCCGGCGAGTTCGGCGACCGCCGCGTCCACCGACTCCCGGCTCCGGCCGCTCACCAGCACCCGCGCACCGTCGGCGGCCAGCTCGCGGGCGGTCGCGAGGCCCAGGCCCCGGGTGGCGCCGGTGACCACGTACACCTTGTCCTGCAGTCCAAGATCCATGGGGCCATCCTGCCGGGTGAGGGCGGGCGGAAGGTAGTGCGGACGCGGCGGGGCCCGGGCCCGCGCCGCCCCTGGCGTTGACGTCGGCGTCAAGGTCTACCGTCGTTCCCGGCGGCCTTCGGACAGCGACCTTCGGACAGCGGCCGGAAGGGCGAGGATGCGGTCATGCGGATCGGTGAACTGGCGAGGCGGGCGGGGACGACCACCCGGGCACTGCGGTACTACGAGCAGCTCGGGCTGCTCCCGGCCCGGCGGGCCGGCAACGGCTACCGCGCGTACGGCGAGGAGGACCTGCGGCTGCTCCGGCAGATCCGCACGCTGCAGGACTTCGGGTTCGGCCTGGAGGAGACCAGGCCGTTCGTGGAGTGCCTGCAGGCCGGTCACCCGCACGGGGACTCCTGCCCGGCCTCGCTGGAGGTCTACCGGAGGAAGCTGGCCGAACTGGACGAGTGCATCGACCGGCTCCAGGAGGTCCGTACCCAGGTGGCCGGGCAGTTCGCCCGGGCCGAGCGGGAGCGGGACGAGCTGGCGGTCGGCACCGCCGGAGAGCCGCCGCAGTGCGAATGGGCCGCGCAGCCGGCAGTCGAGTGGGAGGAGAAGTAGACCATGGTGCAGATCGCAGGGGTCGCGGAGGTCACGGACGAGACCTTCGCCGCGGAGGTCCTGGCGGCCGAGGGGCCGGTGCTGGTGGACTTCACGGCGGACTGGTGCCCGCCCTGCCGGCAGATGGTGCCGGTGCTGGCGGACATCGCGAGGGAGGAGGCGCACCGGCTGACCGTGGTCAGCCTGGACGTCGACCGCAATCCGGAGACCCAGGCCGCGTACGGGGTGCTCTCGATGCCGACGCTCATGGTGTTCAGGGGCGGGGAGCCGGTGAAGTCGGTGGTCGGTGCCCGGGCCAAGGCCCGGCTGCTCCGCGACCTCGCGGACGTCCTGTAACGGGAGCGGGCGGGCTCAGGCGGGGACGGCGACCGGGGCGACCTCGGCCTCGCCGGCCTCCTTGCGCCGGTCCTTGGCCTCGCGCCGCGCCATCACCCAGAACCCGACCGGGATCATCGCGGTGAACAGCCACCACTGGATCGCGTACGCCATGTGCGGGCCGATGTCGGAGTGGTTGGGCTCGGGCAGCAGCTCGGGCTCGTCGGCCGGTGCCGGCACGGTCGCGGTGAGCTCCAGGTAGCCGCCGAGGAGGGCGGCACCGGTCTCCCTGGCCTGCTGGGTGGAGCTGATCAGGTTGAACTGCCGGTCCGGCAGGCCGGCGCGGTCCTTGAGGCCGTTGCCGGCGGCCTCGTCGGCGCGCAGCCGTCCGGTCAGGGTGACCTGGCCGGACGGCGCGGCCGGGACGTCCGGGTAGGTGACGGCGGAGGTGCCGGAGGCCACCCAGCCGCGGTTGACCAGGACGGTGCCCCTGCCGCCGTCGAGCACCAGCGGGGTGATCACGAAGTAGCCGATCTTGTCACCGCTGGAGTCGGTCCGCTTGCGGACCACGAACTCGTGCTCCGGGTCGTACTGCCCGGTGGTGGTCACCGCGCGCCAGGTGAGCCCCTTGGGGACGGCGAAGCCGGGTTCCGCCGAAAGGGTCTCGTACGGGACGGGCCGGTCGGTGAGGGCCCGGGCGATCAGCTCGTTGCGGTCCACCCGCGCCTCGTGGCGGTGCAGTTGCCAGAACCCCAGCCGGATGGTGGTGGGGATCAGCAGCACGGCGACCAACAGGGTGATCAGCCAGCGCCGGGAGAGCAGAAAACGGTACACATGGGCACGGTACGCCCACCTCACAACCGGCTCACGCACCGGGGTGCGGGGCGACCTCGCGCAGCAGCTGGAGGAAGGCGTCCTCGCCGATCACCGGGGTGCCGACCTCGCGGGCCTTGCGGGCCTTGCCGCTCCAGCTGCCCGGTTCGTTGGTGACCAGCAGGCTGGTGAGCCGGCTCACCGACGAGGCGATGTGCAGGCCCGCCTCGACGGCGCGGTCCTCCAACAGCTCGCGGTCGGTGGAGGTGTCGCCGGTGAACGCCACGCGCATGCCCTGGACCAGCGGCTCGCCGTCCTCCCAGCGCCCGGGGTTCGGGTACGGGCAGGCGGGGCGCTTGCGGGCCTGGCGGTAGGCGGCACCGGTCCAGTTGCCCCGGGCGGGCGAGGCCGGCTGGTCGTCGCCGAGGTCGGTGACGGCCACGCAGGTCTGCAGCGGCAGCGGGACGCCCCCCTGGCGGGCCAGGTGCAGGCTGGGCCGGAACGCCTCGGCGAGCACCCGGGCGTCGTCCAGCGCGTTGTGCGCCTGCTGCTGGTGGACGCCGAAGTGCCGGGCGAGCGACGAGAGCTTGCCGTTGGGCAGCGGCAGCCGGAGGTCGCGGGCCAGCACCATGGTGCAGATCCGCTGGTCGACCGGGGCGCGCAGGCCGGCCCGGGAGAACTCGCGGGAGATCATGTTCCAGTCGAAGAGCGCGTTGTGGGCGACCATCACCCGGCCGCGCAGCCGCTCGGCGAACTCGCCGGCGATCTCCGGGAAGGTGGGCGCGCCCACCAGCAGGTCGCTGGTGAGGCCGTGGATCCAGACCGGTCCGGGGTCGCGCTCGGGGTTCACCAGCGTGTACCAGTGGTCGGTGACGGTGCCGTCCTCGTCCAGTTGGTAGACGCCCGCCGAGATGACGCGGTCCGAGCGGCCGAGGCCGGTGGTCTCGACGTCCACCACCGCGAAGCCCTCGGCGGGGGCGGCGGAGCGCTGGGCCGGGACGGGAGCCGTCCGCGGTACCGCGCCGGGCGTCTCGGGCTGGATCGCGTACATGGTCCAACAGAATAAGGCCCGCGGGCGGTGCGCCGCCGCGATACGGGTGGGACCGGTGCCGCTCGGAATGTTGGACGGGGCGGGCCGGAATAGAGTGGGCGGAGTATTCGTCGTACACCTGGTCGAATATCTGCCGGCCGCCCGCCGCACCCCGCGGGCGCCTCTCCGAAGGACGAACCCTCATGCGCGCCACCGTGATCCACGGCCCCAGTGACATCCGGATCGAGCAGGTGCCGGACCCGGTCGTGCAGCAGCCGACCGACGCGGTGGTGCGGGTGGTGAACGCCTGCATCTGCGGCAGCGACCTGTGGGCGTACCGCGGTGTCGCGGCCCGGGTCGCCGGGCAACGGATCGGGCACGAATTTCTCGGTGTGATCGAGGAGACGGGCGCCGAGGTGCGTGACTTCGAGGTCGGCGATCTGGTGGTCGCGCCGTTCGTCTGGTCGGACGGCAGGTGTGACTTCTGTCGCGAGGGGCTGCAGACCTCCTGCCCGCACGGCGGCTTCTGGGGTCAGGTCGGCTCGGACGGCGGGCAGGGCGAGGCGGTGCGCGTCCCGTGGGCGGACGGCACGCTGGTGAAGCTGCCCAAGGAGGCCCAGGGCGACGAGAAGCTGCTGCCGGGCCTGCTGGCGCTCTCGGACGTGATGGCGACCGGGCACCACGCCGCGGTCTCCGCGCGGGTCCGGCCGGGATCCACCGTGGCGGTGGTCGGTGACGGCGCGGTGGGCCTGTGCGGCGTGCTGGCCGCGCACCGGCTCGGCGCCGGGCGGATCATCGCGCTCGGCCGGCACACCGCCCGGACCGACCTGGCCCGGCGGTTCGGGGCCACCGACGTGGTCGCGGAGCGCGGCGACGCGGCGATCGAGGCGGTCCGGGAGCTGACCGGCGGCCAGGGCGCGCACTCCGTGCTGGAGGCGGTCGGCACCGAGGAGTCGATGCGCACCGCCGTCTCGATCGCCCGGGACGGCGGCGCGGTCGGTTACGTCGGGGTGCCGCACGGCGGCAGCGCCGGCGTCGACATCGGGCAGATGTTCGGCCGAAACGTTTCGCTGAACGGCGGGGTCGCGCCGGCCCGCGCCTACATCCCCGAGCTGCTGCCGGACGTCCTCTCCGGGGCCATCGAGCCGGGCCTCGTGTTCGACCGCACGGTGGACCTGGAGGGCGTGCCGGACGGCTACCGGGCGATGGACGACCGCTCGGCGCTGAAGGTGCGGATCACGTTCTGACGCCTCCAAGTTGACGCTTTTCGAAGGGCGGCACCGCAGTCCGGTGCCGCCCTTCGGCATGTCCGGATACGTCTGTTTTCGGCCAATCGGCTAGTGCAACGGAGTGAACGTCTGGCTGATCACGGTCAACCTCTTTCGGCCCGCGCGCCACCCTCCTAGCATTGCGCGGCGCGCATCCGGACTGTGACGCCGCTCACGTCCGATCGTTCCACTGGTGCGACCACTACGCCGAAGGAGTGAGGAGTCAGAGTGGAATCGCCGCCGATCACCACCACCGCCAAGGAAACCCAACTCATCGAGGAGGGCGCGGAGTTCCGCGCCCTCCGGCGCTCGTTCCGGAACTTCGCGTTCCCGGTCACCATCGGCTTCGTCCTCTGGTACCTGCTCTACGTGCTGCTCTCCAGTTACGCCCCCGGCCTGATGGGCACCAAGGTCGTCGGGCACATCAACATCGCCCTGGTCCTCGGACTGCTGCAGTTCGTCACCACTTTCGCCATCGCGGCCTGGTACGCGCGCTACGCGGACCGGAGGCTCGACCCACCTGCCGCCGCCATCCGCGAGGCGCGCGGCGCGGTGGTCCACGCCCCCCGGGAGGCCGCCGAATGACCCTGCTCGCCAGCCATACCGCGAGCGCCGTCGCGCTCGCCGACCCCCTCACCCTCGCCGCGGGCGCCACCGAGCACCGCGGTCTGACGATGACCCTGTTCGGCCTCTTCGTGCTCGCCACCCTCGGCATCACCGTCTGGGCCGGGCGGCAGACCAAGGACGCCGCCGACTTCTACGCCGGCGGCCGCAGCTTCTCCGGCTTCCAGAACGGTCTGGCCATCTCCGGCGACTACATGTCGGCCGCGTCCTTCCTCGGTATCGCCGGAGCCATCGCGCTCTTCGGCTACGACGGCTTCCTCTACTCGATCGGCTTCCTGGTCGCCTGGCTGGTCGCGCTGCTGCTGGTCGCCGAGCCGCTGCGCAACGCCGGCCGCTACACCATGGCCGACGTGCTGGCCTTCCGGATGCGCCAGCGGCCCGTCCGCACCGCCGCGGGCATCTCCACCATCGTGGTGTCGATCTTCTACCTGCTCGCCCAGATGGTCGGCGCGGGCACCCTGGTCGCCCTGCTGCTCGGCGTCAGCGGGGACAGCGCCAAGCGGTGGACGATCGTCGCCGTCGGCGCCCTGATGGTCGTCTACGTCGCCATAGGGGGCATGAAGGGCACCACCTGGGTGCAGATCGTCAAGGCCGTGCTGCTGATCGCCGGCACCGCCCTGATGACCGTCCTGGTGCTGGCCAAGTACAACTTCAACATCTCCGCACTGCTCGGCGCCGCCGCCGACGCCAGCGGCAAGGCCAACGCCTTCCTCGAACCCGGGCTGAAGTACGGCGCCACCGGGACCAGCAAACTCGACTTCATCAGCCTCGGCCTGGCGCTCGTGCTGGGCACCGCGGGCCTGCCGCACATCCTGGTCCGCTTCTACACCGTGCCCACCGCCAAGGCGGCCCGGAAGTCGGTGCTCTGGGCCATCGGGATCATCGGCGGCTTCTACCTGATGACCCTGGCGCTCGGCTTCGGCGCGGCGGCCCTGGTCGGACCCAAGGCGATCAAGGCGGCCAACGCGGCCGGCAACACCGCGGCCCCGCAGCTCGCCGAGACGCTCGGCGGCGGCTCGGGCACCACCGGCGGGGCCGTCCTGCTGGCGGTGATCTCCGCGGTCGCCTTCGCCACCATCCTCGCCGTGGTGGCCGGCCTCACCCTGGCCTCCTCGGCCTCCTTCGCGCACGACCTCTACGCCAACGTCATCCGGCGGGGCAAGGTCACCGAGCGGGAGGAGGTCAACGCGGCCAAGTGGGCCGCCGCCGCGATCGGCGCGGTGGCGATCGTGCTGAGCCTCTTCGCGGACAAGCTCAACACCGCCGCCCTGGTCGCACTGGCCTTCGCGGTGGCCGCCTCGGCCAACCTGCCCACGCTGCTCTTCTCGCTGTTCTGGAAGCGCTTCAACACCGCGGGCGCGGTCAGCTCGGTCTACGCCGGTCTGATCAGCTCGGTGGTGCTGGTGGCGTTCTCCCCGGTGGTCTCGGGTGGCAAGAACTCGCTCTTCCCGCACTCCGACTTCCAGTGGTTCCCCCTGGAGAACCCCGGCCTGGTCTCCATCCCGGTCGGCTTCCTGGCGGGCTGGATCGGCACCGTGCTCTCGCGCGAGCCGGCCGACCCGGCGAAGTACGCTGAACTGGAGGTCCGCTCGCTGACCGGACTGGGCGCCCACTGACGAACGGCCGATGGCTAAGCTGGCCCGGCCCGCCGCGACGGCGGGCCGGGCCGGTCGCTGTCCAGGGCCGCCACTCTCGGGAAGGGATCGCCGTGCTGCTCGACACCTTCGGCCGCCGCGCCGTCGACCTGCGGGTCTCCCTCACCGACCGGTGCAACCTGCGCTGCACCTACTGCATGCCGGAGGAGGGCCTGCAGTGGTTGGCCAAGCCGGAGCTGCTCACCGACGAGGAGATCGTCCGGCTGGTGACCGTCGCCGTCCGCGACCTCGGCGTCCAGGAGGTCCGCTTCACCGGCGGGGAGCCGCTGCTGCGGCCCGGCCTGGTGGCCGTCGTCGCCGCCTGCGCCGAGCTGACGCCGCGCCCCGAGCTCTCGCTCACCACCAACGGCATCGGCCTGGCGCGGACCGCGGGGGCGCTGCGCGCCGCCGGCCTCGACCGGGTCAACGTCTCGCTCGACACGCTGGACCCGGACACCTTCCACACCCTCACCCGGCGCCGCCGCCACCAGGACGTGCTGGACGGACTGGCCGCCGCCGAGGACGCCGGGCTGACGCCGGTCAAGCTCAACGCGGTGCTGATGCGCGGGGTCAACGACCACGAGGCGCCCGAGCTGCTCGCCTGGTGCCTGGAGCGCGGCTACGAGCTGCGGTTCATCGAGCAGATGCCGCTGGACGCCCAGCACGGCTGGGACCGCTCGGCCATGGTCACCGCGGAGGAGATCCTGGACCGGCTGACCACCAGGTTCACGCTCACCCCCGAGTCGTCCGCCGGCCGGGGCGCCGCTCCCGCGGAGCGCTGGGTCGTGGACGGGGGTCCGGCCCGGGTCGGGGTGATCGCCTCGGTGACCCGCCCGTTCTGCCGCGCCTGCGACCGGACCCGGCTGACCGCCGACGGGCAGGTGCGCAACTGCCTCTTCGCGAGTGGCGAGACCGACCTGCGGACGGCGCTGCGCTCGGGGGCCGACGACGCCGAGCTGGGGGCGCTCTGGCGCCAGGCGATGTGGGGCAAGAAGGCCGGTGCCGGGATCGACGACCCGGAGTTCCACCAGCCCGACCGCCCGATGTCGGCGATCGGCGGCTAGGGTCCGGCCCTGGTCGCCGGCCGGACCGTGCCGGGCCCGGGCTCAGCCCTCTGCGGGGGTGCCGTCCGTGGGGGCGCCCTCTTCGGCGCTCCGGTCGGTGAAGGCGACGACCTCCTTGAGGAAGCCGCGCACGCCCAGGAACTCGGAGAGGTGCTCGCGGTGCTCCGGGCAGGCGAGCCAGGTCTTGCGGCGGTCCGGGGTGTGCAGCTTGGGGTTGTTCCAGACCAGGACCCACGCGGCGTCGGACCGGCAGCCCTTGGCGGAGCAGATCGGGGTCTGCGGCTGGGTGTCCGGGAACAGCATGGCGTCGTCCTCAGGCGGTCGGCGGGTGGGTCGTCACCGCCAGTCTGTCACGCGCCCGGAGGGGTCCGTCCGCCGTCCGGCGGGCCTGCGGCCCCGCGGTGCGCGCGGGCATGGCGACGCCGGGCAGCCACGGGGGGAGCCGCCCGGCGTCGGTCCGTCGCTCCGACGGGGGATGCGGAGCGCGTACGCAGTATGTCACGGTCCGACCCGGGCATGGGGAGGTCTTGCATGATTAATCTGAGCTTCTTCTGAGCTTTCTGTGGAATGCAACGGCGGAAAACAGCTCAAAACGGGCAGTCAGTTCGACGTCTGTGAAGAATCGGTGGGCATGCGCTCGGCCACATCGGTACCGTGCGTCACACCGGACCCGCCCCTCCCGCCGGGGCCGAGCATCAGCGGAGTGGTCGGCGGCACGTCGAAGGTGGAGGGCAGACCCGGCGCCCGTTCCCGGCCCGCGTTGGCGATCAGCACCGCGAAGTACGGCAGCAGCACCCCGCCCGCCAGCGCCGCGACCGCCACCCAGCGCTGGACGTCCCACAGCACCACCGCGAGCAGCACGCAGACCGTGCGCAGCAGCATCGAGGCCACGTAGCGGCGCTGCCGCCCGCGGACGTCCTCGGTCAGGCTGCTGCGGGCCCCCGTGATCCGGAAGACCTCGTCGTCGCCGGCGCTCTTTCCCATGTCCAACCGCCCTCGTCCGCGCACCCGCGCGCCTCGCCGCGCGGCCTTCCCACGGTACGCCGCAGGGCGACCGGCGACGAGACCGGGGCGGACGGACACGCGCCCCTACGGCTGGGAGAGGTACTCCGGCGGCACCGCGTCGGTCAGCCAGACGCCGTTGGCGCTGATCCGGAACTCGTGGCCGGCCGCCGCCATCGCGGCGGCGTCGACCTCCAGCACCACCGGACGGCCGTGCCGGGCGCCCACCCGGGTGGCCGTCCCGGTGTCGGCGGACAGGTGGACGTCCTGCCGGGCCATCGGCCGCAGGCCCTCGCGGAATATCGCGTCCAGGCTCCGGGCGGCGGTGCCGTGGAACAGCACCGCCGGGGGCGCGGCGGCGGCCAGACCGAGGTCGACCGCCACCGTGTGCCCCTGGCTGGCCCGGATCGAGAGGCCGTCCTCCGAGTAGGCGAAGCGGCGTTTGTTGTTGGTCGCCACCACGTGGTCCAGCTCGACCCGGGTGAGCCGGGTGCCCCGGGCCGCCAGGGCGGCCAGCAGGACGTCCACCCGGACCCAGCCGGCCCCGTCCAGCGTCACCCCCACCCGCTCGGGCTCGTGCCGCAGGATGCGGGACAGCATCTTGCTGGTCCTGACCGTGCGCTTCTCGTCCACGTTCCTCGTTCCCTCCCCCCGGCCGGCCCGGCTACGACGCCTGGCTGACCGAACTCATGTTGAAGCCCTCGACCCGCACCGGCGGCATCGCGGTCCGGGTGAACCAGTCGCTCCACTCGCGCGGCAGGCAGCGCTCGGTGCGGCCCACCTCGGTGATCCGGCCGAGCAGCTCCACCGGCGACTCGTTGAACCGGAAGTTGTTCACCGCACCGACCACCCGGCCGTTCTCCACCAGGTAGACGCCGTCCCGGGTCAGACCGGTGAGCAGCAGCGTCGCCGGGTCCACCTCGCGGATGTACCAGAGGCAGGTGAGCAGCAGCCCCCGCTCGGTCCGGGCGATCATCTCCTCCAGGGTCGGCGCCGCCGCCTGGTCGGCCGTCTCCAGGACCAGGTTGTCGACCGCCGGGCGCAGGGCGAGCGACGTCAGGCCGGCCGAGTGGCGGCTGGTGACCAGCCCGGCCAGCTCGCCGTCCCGGATCCAGTCGGTCCTCGACAGCGGCAGGCCGTTGTCGAAGACCGAGGCGTCGCCCTCGGTGGCGTGCGCCAGCACGAACGGCGCCGCCTCCAGGCCGGGCTCGTCCGGGTCGGAGCGCAGCGTCAGCGGCAGCCCGCTGAGCTTGTCGCCGATCCGGGTGCCGCCGCCGGGCCGGGAGAAGACCGTCCGGCCCTCGAAGGCGTCCCGGCCGCCGGCGGACCAGTTCAGGTAGACCATGAGGTCGGCGACGGCGGAGGGCGGCAGCAGCGTCTCGTACCGGCCGGCCGGCAGGTCGATCCGCCGGGAGCCCCAGCCGAGCCGGGTGGTCAGCCCGGCGTGCAGGGCGGTGACGTCCACGTCGGAGAAGTCCCGGGTGGCGGCGCCGGCCCAGGCCGAGCCGGACAGGTCGGCGGTCTTGGCGTTCAGCTCGACCGTGCCGGTCGGCTGGTCGTGGCGCAGCCGCAGGCCGGTGGAGGTGCCCAGGTAGCTGGAGACCAGCTCGTGCCGGGCGAAGCCGTACAGCAGTTCGCCCTGGGCGGCGGCCCGGGCGAAGGCGGTGCCGAGGGCCGGCGCGAACTCCTCGAAGACCGCGACCGACGTCTCCGCCGGGGGCTCGGTGAAGTGCGGAGAGGCCGGCTGGTCGGCGACCGTGACCAGGGGCTGGGCGTCCTCGGCCGGCCCGGCCGCGCGGGCGGCCTCCTCGGCGGCCCGGACCAGGTCCGCCACGTCGTCGGACGTGACGGCCTCGCGGGAGACCACGCCGGAGGCGGTGCCCTCGGCGCCGGCCACCGTGGCGATCACGGTGAGCCGGCGGCCCCGGGTGACGCCGTTGGTGGTCAGCGCGTTGCCCGCCCAGCGGAGGTTGGCGGTCGACTCCTCGTCGGCGATCACCACGCAGCCGTCGGCGCGGGAGAGGCCGAGTGCCAGCTCGACGAGTTCGTGGGGCTGCATCGCGGTCATCAGTGACCCGCCTCCTGCTGGGTGTTGAGCACGTTGACGTTGCGGAACAGCGCCGAGGGGCAGCCGTGGCTGACCGCCGCGACCTGGCCGGGCTGCGCCTTGCCGCAGTTGAAGGCGCCGCCCAGCACGTAGGTCTGCGGCCCGCCGACGGCCGTCATCGAGCCCCAGAAGTCGGTGGTGGTGGCCTGGTAGGCGAAGTCCTTGACCTGGCCGGCGAGTTCGCCGTTCCGGATGGCGTAGGCGCGCTGCCCGGTGAACTGGAAGTTGTACCGCTGCATGTCGATCGACCAGGAGCGGTCCCCGACGATGTACAGGCCGTTCTCGACGCCCTCGAACAGGCCCTCGGTGGACGGGCCGTCGGCGGCCGGCCGGAGCGAGACGTTGGCCATCCGCTGGACCGGGACGTGCGCCGGCGAGTCGGCGAAGGCGCAGCCGTTGGAACGCTCGAAACCCTTCAGCTTCGCCATGCCGCGGTCGAGCTGGTAACCGGTCAGGACGCCGTCCTTCACGAGGTCCCACGACCGGGTGGCGACACCCTCGTCGTCGAAGCCGATGGTGGACAGGCCGTGCTCGGCGGTGCGGTCGCCGGTGACGTGCATCAGCTCGGAGCCGTACTTCAGCGAGCCGAGCTTGTCGAAGGTGGCGAAGGACGTCCCGGCGTAGGCCGCCTCGTAGCCGAGCGCGCGGTCCAGTTCGGTGGCGTGGCCGATCGACTCGTGGATGGTCAGCCAGAGGTTGGACGGGTCGATGACCAGGTCGTAGCGGCCCGGCCGGACGCCCGGCGCCTTCATCTTCTCGGCCAGCAGGACCGGCAGCTCGGCCAGCTCGGCGTCCCAGTCCCAGCCGGTGCCCGTCAGGTACTCGAATCCGCGCCCGACCGGCGGGGCCAGCGTCCGCATCGAGTCGAAGGCGCCGGTGCGCTCGTCCACCGAGGTGGCCTCCAGCACCGGGTGCAGCCGGATCCGCTGCTGGGTGGTGACGGTGCCGGCGGTGTCCGCGTAGAACTTGTTCTCCTGGACGGTCAGCAGGGTGGCCTGGACGTGCGAGACGCCCCCGGCGGCCAGCAGCCGCGAGCTCCAGTCGGCCAGCAGCGCCGTCTTCTCGGCGTCCGGTACCTCGAACGGGTTCACGTCGTAGGCGGAGACCCAGGTGGCGTCCGGGTAGACCGGCTCGTCGGCCAGCTCCACCCGGTCGGTCGACCCGGCCGCACGGCTGATCCCGCCGGAGAGCCGGGCCACCGCGACGGCCTGCTCGGCGACGCCCGCCGCCGCCTCCGGGGTGAGGTCGACCCCGGCGGCGAAGCCCCAGGCGCCGTCCAGCAGCACCCGGACGGCGAAACCGAGCTGGAGGCTGTCGGAGGTGCCGGACGGCCGGGCGTCGCGCAGCCGCCACGAGGCGCTGCGGACCCGCTCCAGGCGGAAGTCGGCGTGCTCGGCGCCGAGCCGGCGCGCGCGGTCCAGGGCGGCGTCGGCGAGGGCGCGCAGCGGAAAGCCGAGGAAGAGCGGGTCGACGGCGCGCGGGGCGCCGGCGCTGCTGGTCGGGGGCAGCGGAGGCAATCGGGCTCCCTGGTCGGGCGGAATGGCGGTGCGGGCACCCGGGATGCAGGGGTACCCGCACGGCATCATTTCCCGTCAAAGGGCTTTGGGCCAGCGCATTTCCCCGGTGACACGCGCAGCTCCGCGGTTCCGCTACCCGACCGCCTCCCACCAGCCGTCCAGCTCCGGCGGGTTGTCGACGTCCACGCGCTCACCGGGGCGCGGCACCGCCAGCCGTACGCCCTGCTCCTTGGCCTCGACCAGCAGCCGCTCGACCGGCTCGGCCCACGGGTGCAGGCCGAGGTTGAAGGTGCACCAGTGGACCGGCACCAGCAGGTCCGCGCCCAGCTCGCGGTGGGCGAGCACGGCGTCCTCCGGCGTCATGTGGATGTCCGCCCAGGCCGGGTCGTAGGCGCCGACCTGGACCAGCGCGGCGTCGAACGGGCCGTGCTCGGCGCCGATCCGCCCGTAGCCCTCGAAGTAGCCGGAGTCGCCGGTGTAGAAGACCTTGCGGGTCGCCCCGGCGACCACCCACGAACCCCAGAGCGTCGTGTTGCGGGTCAGACCGCGGCCGGAGAAGTGGTGGGCGGCGGTCAGCGTGAGCGCCAGCTCGCCGAGCGTGCAGGTCTCGTCCCAGTCCAGCTCGATGATCCGGTGCTCCGGCACCCCCCAGCGGCGCAGGTGGGCGCCGATGCCGAGCGGCACCGCGAACGGTGCCGACTGGCTGCGCACCAGCCGGCGGACGGTCGCCATGTCCAGGTGGTCGTAGTGGTCGTGCGAGATCAGCACCGCGTCGACCTGCGGCAGCTCCTCCAGCTCCACCGGTACCGGGTGCAGCCGGCGCGGGCCGACCTGCGTGGCGGGGGAGCAGCGCTCGCTCCAGATCGGGTCGAGCAGCACGCGGGAGCCCTCGATCTCGACCAGCGCCGAGGCGTGCCCGTACCAGGTGATCGCGACACCCTCGGCGGCCGGGCCCGCCCCGCCGGCCGGCCGGACGGTCGGCACCGGGAGGCGCGGCGTCCGGCCCTCGCGCTGGAACAGCATCCGGCGCACCGTGTCCCCGTCGAAGGACGGAGCGCCGGCCGGCCGGGCCAGCTCGGAGGGCGCGTTGTGGAAGACGCCGTCGCGGTACTGCGGCGAGTTGCGCAGCCGCTCCTCCCGCTCCCCGTCCGGCCGCCGACCGAACGCCGCCGGCAGGTCGCGCAGCGCCCAGGCGACCGTTCCCGCACCGGCCGCCAGCGCGGCCAGGGCCAGCAGTCGTCCGCGCCGGTGGGTGGTCCCCGGCTGTGCCTCGCTCATCCGCGCTCTGCCTCCGCTCGTCGCCGGGGCCTGGTCCGGCGTTGCTGTGCGGCGGCCCCGACTCGTACCGCACCACGGGGGCAACGGGTGCACCCCGCCGCCGGGTTCCCGATCCGGCACGCAGCGGACACCACAACGCCGCGCCGGCGGTCCGGCGGATCGGGCGAAAATGGCATGGGCACGGATTGTCGGATACCGACAGTTCCTTTGGTGCGGCGCTGTGGGAGCTCGATTCGCCGCCGCGCCGGGCCGACCGATAGCGTCACACCGCGTACATGATTGCGACGTACGCGGACATCACGGCGTACGCACACTACGGAGAGAGGTGGATCGTTGAGCCGCTCGGTTCTCGTCACCGGAGGTAACCGGGGCATCGGCCTCGCGATCGCCCTGGCCTTCGCCGAGGCGGGCGACAAGGTCGCCATCACCAGCCGGTCGGGCGAGGTGCCCGAGCAGCTGGCCAAGTACGACGTGCTCGCGGTTCGCTGCGACATCACCGACAGCGCCCAGGTCGACGCGGCACTGACCGAGGTCGAGGGCGCGCACGGCGCGGTCGAGGTGCTGGTCGCCAACGCCGGGATCACCCACGACACGCTGCTGCTGCGCATGTCGGAGGAGGACTTCACCTCCGTCCTGGACACCAACCTCACCGGTACGTTCCGCGTCATCAAGCGCGCCTCCCGGCTGATGATGCGCGCCCGCAAGGGCCGCATCGTGCTGATCTCCTCGGTGGTCGGCCTCTCCGGTTCGCCGGGCCAGTCCAACTACGCCGCCTCCAAGGCCGGTCTGGTCGGCTTCGCCCGCTCGCTGGCGCGCGAGCTCGGCCCGCGCAACATCACCGTCAACGTGGTCGCCCCCGGCTTCGTGGACACCGACATGACCGCGGTGCTCAGTGACGAGCGCCGCGCGGAGATCGTCGCCGGCGTGCCCCTGGGCCGCTACGCGGCGCCCGCCGAGGTCGCTTCCACCGTGCGGTTCCTCGGTTCGGACGAGGCCGCGTACATCACCGGAGCCGTCATTCCCGTCGACGGCGGATTGGGCATGGGTCACTGACATGAGCGGAATCCTTGAGGGCAAGCGGATCCTCGTCACCGGTGTGCTGATGGAGTCCTCCATCGCGTTCCACACGGCCCGGCTGGCCCAGGAGCAGGGCGCGGAGATCATCCTCACCGCCTTCCCGCGGCCGAGCCTCACCGAGCGCATCGCCAAGAAGCTGCCCCACCCGGTGAAGGTCCTCGAACTGGACGTCTCCAGCGAGGAGCAGCTGGCCGGCATCGCCGACCAGGTCCGCGAGCACCTGCCGAGCCTGGACGGCATCGTCCACTCGATCGGGTTCGCCCCGCAGGACGCCCTCGGCGGGAACTTCCTCAACACCCCGTGGGAGTCCGTGGCGACCGCCATGCAGGTCTCGGCGTTCTCGCTGAAGTCGCTGACCATGGCGCTGCTGCCGCTGATGCAGGACGGCGGCTCGGTCGTCGGTCTGACCTTCGACGCCCAGTTCGCCTGGCCGAAGTACGACTGGATGGGCCCGGCCAAGGCCGCGCTGGAGGCCACCTCCCGCTACCTGGCCCGTGACCTCGGCCCGCGCGACATCCGCGTCAACCTGGTCTCGGCCGGTCCGATCGGCTCGATGGCCGCCAAGTCCATCCCGGGCTTCGGCGACCTGGCCGCCACCTGGGACAACCGCTCGCCGCTGAAGTGGGACGTGAGCGACCCGGAGCCGGCCGGCCGCGGCGTCGTCGCCCTGCTCTCGGACTGGTTCCCGAAGACCACCGGCGAGATCGTCCACGTGGACGGCGGCCTGCACGCCATCGGCGCCTGACCACCCGCGTCCCGCGCCACCGCCCGGCTCTCCTTCCGTCGAGGAAGGGGCCGGGCGGTGTGCTGTCCGCGGCACGGCACGACTGCGGGGCGGTCGGTTCGCTCCCGCGCCGGGCGGCCGCGGCGCAGGCCCGGGAGGGGGCCGGCGCGGACCGTCCGGGTGCGTCGGGGCAGCCTCACTGCTGGACGTTCCGTCCGAGGGCGATCAGCGCGTTGGTGTTGCCGCTCGTGTGGCCGGTCCCCAGCTCGGTCGAGATCAGCTCGGTCTCGTCCTCGTTCAGGTGGTTGGCCCTGCCCCAGGCGCCGGCCATCTCCTGGCTCTCGGTCAGCGAGGCGAAGTGAGCCCGGGAGTTCGCGGTGTTGCCCGCGTCCTGGGCGTCCTTCCTGACGTCCTCCACCCAGCCGCTGATCCCCGCGTCGACGAAGGCGCCGGCGACGCCCCCGACCTCGGGGACGAACCCGGTCACGGTGCCGCTCACCGAGGAGGCGAACCCGCCGGCCTTCTCGGCCCACTCCATCCGGTCGTCCTTCTCGTCCAGGACGATGTCCGACCGGATGGCGTCGAACGCCCCGAGCGCCGTCCCGATGTTGCGTGCCGGCCCCTGCCGCTCCGCCGGTCCGGCCTGCGGATCGGGCGGGACGGCGGCCAGGGCCACGGCGGCCTCGGCCCGTTCGGCGTTGTAGAGCGTGGCGTACGCCTCCGGCTCCTCGGAGGCACCGCGCATGACCCGGACGAGGTGGTCGGCGCTGCCGCCGAGGTGGCCCTCGCCGTCCTGTTCCCACGCGCCGGTGCGGTGCGCGCCGGCGTGGTGCTGACCGAGGACCGGGTGGGTGTCGGCCACGTAGTCGGACAGGGCGTTGGCCAGCGGCACGCGAAGGTCCTCGTGGACCTCGGCGCCCCTGCCGTCCGCGTCCAGCGCGTCGACGACGCCCTGCATGACCCGTGCCTGCGCCGGGGTGTGCGGGCCTCCGCGGTGGCTGCCCCCGCCGGGGACGTCGCCGGTGGCGGCGGCCTCCAGGGCGGCGGCGAGGCCGGCCTGGTGGGTGCCCCTGTCCTGGATCGGCGGGCCGACGAGGGCGGCGGTGCAGGAGGTGGGCCAGTCGCGCTCGCGCAGCAGGTACCTGAGGCGGTCCTCGGCCCCGGGCGCCCTCGGGTCGAGGAACCGGGTGGCGGCCTCGGGGCTCCGGCCCATCAGCCCGAGCACGCCGTCCACCGGGTCGTGCACCAGGTCGGGGCGGGGGCCGTTGAACTGGTGGACCCTCCAGTGGTTGCCTCTGCGGTCGGCCGCGAGGACGTCGGTGCCGAGGTCGTCGAGGAACTGCGCGCCGTACCCGGCGGTGCCGTTCCGGAGCAGGGTGACGAGAGCCTGGTAGCCGTGGACCGGCGCCGGACCGCCGCCGAGGTGGCGGTCGTCGATGTTCCTGACGCCCGCTTCCCGCAGGCCCTCGCGGAACTCCCGGTAGAACGTGGACCCGGTGTCGCGGGTGGCGCCGGCGACGGTGTCGGCCAGGTTGGCCCGCAACCCGCCGTACTCGCCCTTGAGCCTGCCGCTCCGGTCGTTGATCCGCACGTCCAGCTCGTCGGCGAGCAGCAGGGTGCCCTCGGCGCCGAGCGCGCCGAGCAGGGTCCGGCCGTACACGGGGTTGCCGGAGCCGGCCTTCATCAGGTTGTCGAGCTCGGCGAGCTCCTCCGGGCCGAGGGTCCTGCCGTCCTTGAGCTTCCGGGCGAGCGAGGCGGCACGCCGGCCGTCGGCCTCGTCCCCGCCGCCGACCGCCCGGCCGTTGAACTCGTTCACCAGGTCGCCGACCTTGGCGGCGCGCCGGAGTCCGCGGGCGGCCCGGGAGTCGGCGGCCGTCGCCTCCTCCAGGTAGGTCCTGATCTTCTGCGCCCAGGCGGCGGCCGCTCGGTCACGCTCGCGCCGGTAGTCGGGCTCGTGGCGGTAGGCGGACCTGCCCCCCTCGTCGAGCGTGGTGACGTCGAACACGACGGCGCCGGTGCCGGTCACCTTCATGCCGTCGGCCTGGGCGTCCGCGACGGTCCGCCTGAGTTTCTGCTGCGCCGACCCGAAGTCGTCGTGCGCGTCGCCGATGATCGAGGCGACGGCCTCGGCCTCGGTCTGCGCGTCGAGGGTCTGCTGCCGGGTGTGGCCGACGTGCCGGTGGGCGGTGAGCGCGGTGTAGCCGAGCCAGAGGCCCTGGTTGCCGGTGACGGAGAGCACCTCGTTCTCCAGCCGGTGCTGGACGAGCCGGTACCTGCGGGCCATCTCGGTCCAGTCGGCGGCGGCCTTGGCCATGGCGGAGAGGTCCGCCTCCACGACGTCCTCGAAGCCGAGCACGGTCAAGCCTTTCCGGTGAACGAGGTGGCGATGCCGTGCTCGACGTCCAGGTAGTTGGTGTGGGTCTGGCGCATCATCCCGGCCTCCTGGTTGAGCCGGCCGTTCAGCTGGGACACCTGCTCGTGCCACTCCCGGAGTGCTCCGCGCAACGCGGCGGCGGTGTCCCATCCGCTCAGCCCCGCCGCGGCCGCTCCGGTCGCCTCGTCGGCGGTCCTCCCGGCCGCGGTGCTGTCGCCGGCGATGCCGTCGAGCGCGGTGGCCGCCCGGTCGATCGCCGCCGTGGACACCTTCGTCGGCGTTCCGCCGCCCGGGCCCTGGCCCTGGCCCGACTTCAGGTCCGGATCCGCCATCGCTGCTCCCCGTCGTGCCCGCACCCGGGTCGCAACCCGGCCGTCTACGAAGTGTGACGGGACGTTAGCACGCCGAAACCCCCCTCCCGCCGGGTTAGCGGGCCGTTCCGGGGGCGTTCCGGCCGGGGTCCGGACCGGCCGGGGTCCGTTCGGGTCAGGGCCGGCCGTCGGTGCAGGTGCCGATGGCGCGGCCGGCCTCGTGGGAGGCGCGCCGGGGGTCGCGGGCGCGGATGGCGTCGACGATCTTGTCGTGGCCGAGGTAGCGCTCGGCGATGAGCTCGGGGCCGACGTCGTGGCGCAGGTGGGCGCGGGTGACCTCGCCGAGGTCGGCGTAGACGGCGGCGAGGACGTCGTTGTGCGCGGCGGCGACGACGGCCTGGTGGAAGGCGGCGTCGGCCTGGATGAAGTCCTCGGCGTCGCCGGAGCGCCAGGCGTCCTCGCGGCGCGCCAGGGCGGCGTCGAGGAGGGCGAGGTCGCGGTCGGTGCGGCGGTCGGCGGCGAGGCCGGCGGCGGAGGTCTCCAGGGTGACGCGCAGTTCCGCGACGTGGGCCTGGTCGGCGTCGGCGAAGCGGCGGTGCATGACGCCGGCCAGTTCGCTGGTGGCGAGGACGTAGGTGCCGGAGCCCTGGCGGATGTCGAGCAACCCGTTGTGGGCGAGGGCGCGGACGGCCTCGCGGACGGTGTTCCGCGCCACACCCAGCTGCTCGACGAGGGCGGCCTCCGTGGGGATGCGGGAGCCGACGGGCCACTCGCCGGAGGTGATCTGGGCGCGCAGCTGGGCGATCACCTGGTCGGACAGCGGGGTGCGCCTCGGCGAGGACAGCGCCACGGGGGACTCCTTGGGGTCGAGTGGGTCGGGCCATCATGCCAACTCAAGGATGCGCTAATTCATCCCATCATTCTATGATGGCCGGCATGTCGTCCGCAGCAGACACCGCAGCCTCGCCCGATACCGATACCGATACCGACAGTGGTGCCGGTACCGGGACCCGACCGCAGACCGAGCGGCCCGCCCCGCCCCGCCGCAGCCACCTCGGCTGGCTGTTCGCCGTCGCGATCGCCGCCGCGGCCTTCAACCTCCGCCCGGTGGTCACCAGCCTCGGGCCGCTGCTCGACCAGGTCCGGGCCGACCTCGGGATGAACCCCACCGTGGCCGGGCTGCTCACCGCCGTGCCCTCGCTCTGCTTCGCCCTCTTCGGTTTCGCCGCGCCCGGCCTCGCGCGCCGGCTCGGCCCGATCGCGGTGGTCACGGCCGGGCTCGGGGCGATCACCGCGGGCGTGCTGGCCCGTTCCTTCGCCGGTGGCACGGCCGTCTTCCTGCTGCTCACCGCGCTGGCGCTGGCCGGTGTCGCGGTCGCCAACGTGCTGATCCCGGTGGTGATCAAGCGGTACTTCCCGGAGAAGGTCGGGCCGATGATCGGCCTGTACTCAATGGCACTGTCGGCCGGCACCGCGCTCGCCGCCGCCGTCACCGTGCCGCTGACCGGCGCGCTCGGCGGGGACTGGCGGTTCGGCCTGGGTGTCTGGGCCGCGCTCGGTGCGGTCGCCCTGCTGCTCTGGCTGCCCGTCCTGCTGCCCCGGCGGCGCGAGAGCGGTGGGCAGGCCAACGGCCGGGGGGCCGGGAAGCTGCCGATCACCCGCAGCCGGACCGCGTGGGCGCTGGCCTGCTTCTTCGGCTTCCAGGCCACCGGCGCGTACGTGGTGATGGGCTGGCTGCCGAAGATCTTCCAGGACGCCGGCGTCTCCGAGGGCACGTCGGGCGTGCTGCTGGCGCTGACCATGGTGATCGGCGTGCCGGTCTCCTTCGTCCTGCCCAACCTGGCCGCCCGCCGGGGCGACCAGCGGCTCTTCGTGGTGGTCCTGGCCTCCTGCGGCATCGCCGGGTACTCCGGGCTCGCACTGGCCCCGTCCACCGCGCCGTGGGCGTGGGCGATCCTGGTGGGCCTCTCCAACTGCGCGTTCCCGCTGGTGCTGACCATGATCGGCCTGCGCGCCCGGACGGCCGGCGGCGTGGCCCAGCTCTCGGCCTTCGCCCAGGGCGTCGGCTACCTGATCTCGATCCCGGGGCCGATCCTGATCGGCCGCCTCTACGAGGCCACCGGCGAGTGGTACCTGCCGCTGGGCTTCCTGGCGGTGCTGCTGGTGCCGCAGATGCTGTTCGGCCTGCGGGCGGCGCGGGCCCGGTACATCGAGGACGAGGCGGTCCTGCCGGTGGCGGCGGCGGGGGCCTGAGGCCGCGCCGCGCGGCCGGGACGGGACGGGCGCGGGCCCCGGTCCGATCCCGGTCCGGCCCCGTCACCGGCCCGGGGCCGGTGACGGGCGGGGACGACCGGGGTGGGAGAATCCGGTCATGCCCGTACTCGACCCGAACCCCACCGACGGCCACAAGAAGCTGGGCCAGCTCGCCGCCGCGATCGGCGGCATCGTCGTGCTCCTGGTGATCGTGGCGATCATCGCCCGGAACCTGGGCTGAACCCCGCACCCACGTCCGGGTGAACACGCAGGACGGCGCTCCCACTCCGGAGAGTGGTGGCATCGGGCAGCACCGCGCTCCCGGGCGGCTTTTCTGCCAAGCTTGCTGGGTATGAGCGCCGACACGCCCCGCAGGATCATCGTTCTCCGCCACGCCAAGGCCGACTGGCCGAACGGCGTCGACGACCACGAGCGGCCGCTGGCCGATCGGGGCCGACACCAGGCACCGGAGGCCGGACGCTGGCTCGCCGACTCCGCCCTCAACCCCGACTACGTGCTCTGCTCCACCGCCCTGCGCACCCGTGAGACGTGGAAGCTCGCCGCCCACGAGCTGCCCAAGCGCTCCCGCAAGACGGTGTACGAGGACCGGGTGTACGAGGCCAGCCCCGGCGAGATCATCGCCGTCCTCCAGGAGACCCCGGACGACCACGCCGACCTCGTCCTGGTCGGCCACAACCCGGGTGTGCTCGGCCTGACCCAGGTCCTGGCCGGCGACGAGGGGGACCGCGAAGCGCTGGAGCGGCTGCGGCTCGGGGGCTTCCCCACCGCGGGCGTCGCGGTGCTCAGCTTCAGCGGCTCGTGGAAGAACGTCGAGCCGGGCGTCGCCGCACTGGTCTCGTACTTCACGCCGCAGGAGTGAGCCGGGACGCCGGTGCGGACGCGCGGCGGACACGCGGCGGACGCGCACGGCGGACGAACAGCTGATGCGTCGCTGACGTACGGCCGACGCACAAGGGGGCGCGCGGATCTGGTCCGCGCGCCCCTCGTCGTCTTCCGTACCGGGTACGGGCTACTCGGCCGGCTGGCCGTCCAGCACGTCGGCCGCCTCGACCTCCTCGCGGGTGATCCCGAGCAGGTACAGCACGGTGTCCAGGAACGGCACGTTCACCGCGGTGTCCGCGGCCTCCCGCACCACCGGCTTGGCGTTGAACGCCACGCCCAGCCCGGCCGCGTTCAGCATGTCCAGGTCGTTGGCGCCGTCGCCGATCGCCACCGTCTGCTCCAGCGGCACCTTGGCCTGCTCGGCGAACCGGGCCAGCCAGCGCGCCTTGCCCGCCCGGTCGACGATGTCGCCCACCACCCGGCCGGTGAACTTGCCGTCCTTCTCCTCCAGGGTGTTGGCCGCCGCGTAGTCCAGCCCCAGCTGCTCCACCAGGTGGTCGGTGACCTGGGTGAACCCGCCGGAGACCACCGCGACCTGGTAGCCCAGCCGCTGAAGCGTCCGGATCAGCGTGCGCGCTCCCGGCGTGAACCGGACCTCCGCGCGCACCTTCTCCGTCACCCCGGCGTCCAGGCCGGCCAGGAGCGCCACGCGGGCGCGCAGCGACTCCGCGAAGTCCAGCTCGCCGCGCATCGCCGCCGCGGTCACCTCGGCGACCTCCTGCTCGCAGCCCGCGTGGGCGGCGAACAGCTCGATCACCTCGTCCTGGATCAGGGTCGAGTCGACGTCCATGACCACCAGCCGCTTGGCCCGCCGCTCCAGCCCGGACGCCACCACCGCGACGTCCACCCGCTGGGTGGCCGCCTCCTGCGCCAGCTCGGCGCGCAGCCGGTCGGTGGCCACGCCCGAGACGGTCAGCTCGACGGCGGTCACCGGGTACTTGGCGAGCCGGAAGACACGGTCGATGTTGCCGTCGGCGGCGGTGATCCGGGAGGTGAGCGCGGCGACGGCGGAGGCGGTCAGCGGGTGGCCGAGGACGGTGACGTGCGAGCGGCCCTCGCGGCGCGGCCGGTTGTCGCCGATGCCGGACAGGATCTCGGCCTGGAGCTTCTGCTCCTCGGCCCAGCGGTGCACGACGGACCGCAGCCCGCCCTCGGCGCCGGGTGCGCCGGGAGGAGTGACCAGGGCGCAGAGCGTTATCCGGCCACGGGTCACCACCTGCTCGATGTCGATGACGTCGACGCCGAACCCGGCCAGGGTGGCGAAGAGACCGGCGGTGATGCCGGGGCGGTCCTTGCCGAACACCTTGACGAGCAGGGTGCGCTCGTCCTCGGTCCGGGGCTGCGGGGCGGGGAACGGCTCTGCGGCCAAGGGCGATGCGTTCATGGTGCCTCCCACGCTACCCGCCGCCCGACGGGGCCACGGCACCCGTCCGCGTCGTGGACGCACCGGGACGCACCGGGCGACGCCGGGCGCGCGCCCGTGGACATGCGGTGGACGTGCCGCGTGCGCGCCGCGTACGCGCCGTGGACGCACGGTTCGGGGGCCGTCCGCGAATCGTTGCCGCCTGGTCACAGTCACCGGGGGTGACTTTCACGGACGACCGGGGGGCTGGAATGATTCCCCCGTCAGATTGACGATCATTTCGCCCCGGGACGGGGCGCACCATCGGGGGAACCGAGAGAGCGGGGCAGGCGAGCAGTGCCGCAACTCGTCATCGAGATCAACGGACAGCAGCGGACTCTGGAGCCCGGGCGGTCCTACACCATCGGTCGCAACCCGCAGTCGGACTTCCCGTTCGACGACGCGCGGGTGTCGTGGCACCACGCCACCATCTCCTTCAACGGGGCCGGCTGGCAGCTGGACGACCACGGGAGCACCAACGGGACCTACACCGCCGGCGCCCGCACCATGCAGGCCCAGCTCTTCCCGGGAGCCGTGGTCAACCTCGGCAACGCCGAGAACGGCCCCCGGCTCTCCTTCTCCGCGCCGGCGCAGGCCGCCGCCCAGGCCCCGGCCTGGCACGAGGCCGCCACCAGCCGCAGCGCCGCACCGGAGGCCCACGCCGCCCAGCAGCAGGCGCAGCAGCCGTGGGCCCAGCAGCCCCCGGCGGCCCAGCAGCCGTACCCGCAGCAGGCCCAGCAGGCCCAGCCCCAGTGGCCGGGTCAGCAGCAGCCGTTCCCGCAGCAGCAGGCGCAGCAGCCGTACCCGCCGCAGCAGGGCTTCCCGCACCAGCAGGGGTTCCCGCAGCAGGGCGCCGCGCCGCACGAGGGCCCCGGCGGCCCGCAGCCGACGGTCATCCGCAACCTGACCGCCGGCATGAACACCATCCGGATCGGCCGCGCGCTCGACAACGACATCGTCGTCTCCGACCTCCAGGTCTCCCGCCACCACGCCGAACTGCGCCAGCTGCCCGACGGCCGGTACGAGATCGTCGACCTCGGCAGCCACAACGGCATCTTCCTCAACGGCCAGCGGGTCGAGCGCCAGCTCATCGGCCCGCAGGACCGCCTGACCGTCGGCCACTCCAGCTTCGTCCTGGTCGGGGACCAGCTCCAGGAGTTCGTCGACACCGGCGCGGTCTCCTTCTCCGCCCGCCACCTGACCGTCGAGGTCGACTTCAAGGGCGGCAAGAAGGTCCTGCTCAACGACGTCAGCTTCGGCGTCCCGGAGAAGTCCCTGGTCGCCGTCATCGGCCCGTCCGGCTCCGGCAAGTCGACCCTGCTGCGCGCCCTCACCGGCTACCGCCCGGCCGACCGCGGCGACGTCCTCTACGACGGCCGCAACCTCTACAAGCAGTTCGCCGAGCTGCGTTCGCGCATCGGCCTGGTGCCGCAGTCGGAGATCCTGCACAAGGAACTGACCGTCCGCAACGGCCTCAAGTACGCGGCCCGGCTGCGCTTCCCCGGTGACACCGAGGCGCGCGAGCGCGAGGCGCGGATCGACGAGGTGCTCTACGAGCTGCGCCTGGACAAGCGCGCGGACAACCGGATCACGGCGCTCTCCGGCGGTCAGCAGAAGCGCGTCTCGGTCGCCCTGGAGCTGCTCACCAAGCCGTCGCTGATCTTCCTGGACGAGCCCACCTCGGGCCTCGACCCGGGCATGGACCGCGAGGTCATGCAGATGCTGCGCGGCCTCGCCGACGACGGCCGCACCATCCTGGTCGTCACCCACTCGGTGGCCGAACTCGCGCTCTGCGACCGGCTGCTGGTGATGGCACCGGGTGGTTCGGTGGCCTACTTCGGCCCGCCGGACGAGGCGCTGCACTTCTTCGGGTACGAGACCTGGGCCGACGTCTTCCAGGCCTTCGAGAACTACCCGGACCACGACTGGGCCGGCCGCTACCGCGGTTCGGTGCACTACCAGCAGTACTCGGCCGACGTGGAATCCGGTGCCGTGCAGTCCGCCCAGATCGTGCAGGAGGCGGTCCGCCCGCCGAAGCCGCAGAGCTGGGGCTCGCAGCTGTGGACGCTGATCCGCCGCTACGCCTCGGTGCTCGCCTCCGACCGCGGCTTCCTGGCCCTGTCGGTGCTGCTGCCCGCGGTGCTCGGCGCGGTCAGCGTGCTGATCCCGAACGAACCCGGCCTCGCCCCGAACCCGAAGTCGCAGCTCGGCCTCAACAGCGGCGCGGCGACGATCATGCTGATCCTGGCGATCGGGGCGTGCTTCTCCGGGGCGGCCAACTCGGTCCGCGAGCTGATCAAGGAACGGGCGATCTACGAACGGGAACGGGCCACCGGGCTCTCCCGCTCGGCGTACATGATGTCCAAGATCATCGTGCTGGGGTTCTTCAGCGTGATCCAGGGCGCGATCATCTCCGCCGTCGGCTTCCTGCCGCGCAAGCTGCCCGCGCACGGCCTGGTCTTCAAGGACCTGCCCATCATCGAGATGAGCTTCGGCCTCATCCTGCTGAGCTTCGCCTCGATGATGTTCGGCCTGGCGATCTCGGCCCTGGTCAAGACCGCCGAGAAGACCATGCCGCTGCTGGTCATGTTCGCGATCATCCAGGTCGTCTTCACCGGCTGCCTCTTCCAGATCTTCTCCAAGCCCGGCCTGGAGCAGTTCGCCTGGCTGATGCCCGCCCGCTGGGGCACCGGCATGGTCGCCACCACGCTCGACCTCTCGCACCTGCTCGGCCCCTGGAACAAGGACTTCCAGAACCCCGAGTACGACGCGCTCTGGGGCCACAACTCGGGCCAGTTCTGGTTCGACGCCGGCGTGCTGATCGCGATGTCGGTCGTCATCGGCGTCATCGTGACCCGCCTCCAGCGCCGGCACGAGCCCGAGGTCATGCAGAAGGGCTGACCCCTTCAC